>NZ_JBFRLG010000009.1:0-647 GCF_041469785.1 Vibrio sp. 10N.286.48.F5
ATACCAATCCGGAAAATTAACTGATCAGGTCAATCCAATCTCTTGTACACATTTTTGTGACGCGATCTTTGCACTCAAGAAATCCATTCCAAGCGCTACAGACCTTCGAAACAATATCGTTATAATCAATGAAGTTTTGGTTTGCTAGATAGTGTTGCCTTAACCAACTCCACACTTGCTCTATAGGGTTAAGCTCTGGTGAGTATGGCGGCAATTTGATAATACTGACATTATCAAATGGGTTAGCAATATCATCGGTATGCCATCCTGCGCCATCCATTATTACCACTGAATGACGGTCTTTTTCTGTGACTTTAGATATCTGCTCTAGATGGTTTATCATGATGTCTTTGTTAACCCAAGGGACGACCATTGCCTCACCAATCCCTCTCGATGGGCACACTGAGCCAAACAAATAAGCGTATTCAAATTGCTGCTGTTTTACTACGCGAGGTCTCGTTCCACGAGTAGCCCAAAGACGTGTTGTTGTGTTCTGCTGACCAAACCTAGCTTCGTCTTGAAACCAGACATCAACACTCTCTAGCCCAATATGGCCGGGGATCTTAAGGATCGTTTCGATTTGGAATTTTTTTAAAATCGTCCTGTATTTGCTGTGATTGTTTAGGGTGTTTGGAACGAGAAGTTAT
>NZ_JBFRLG010000010.1:0-89323 GCF_041469785.1 Vibrio sp. 10N.286.48.F5
CATTATACGATGCACGCACATCGTCTTAACGAGTTTGATAATGCCACATCTAACTGAAAACGAAACCTTTTTCTTTCATTTTTATTCTAAGTGCTCGCATAACCACCACTCCGCTAGTTTTTCCATCATGTTCGGCGTTTTCAGAGTGAATAAAATGTGACTAAAATCTCTAAAAAAGGAGGGCGAGAAATAATAGTAAATGTCATGTTGCTTTTTGCGATAAATCCGCCTTAATTTATAAACCTGTTTCAGTGGTGCTTGGTTGTCATAAATCTCCTGAAAATTAAGGAATTTGGAGTGTTAACATAAACTGATTTTTATTCGTGTTTTAGCATCCGATAATAACAATCTGAATGCATAAATTTAACTTATCAGCCTGTCAAAACATTCAGTAAACTAATCCCAAATGAGTAGAGTTATAGACACTTATAAGCCTTTGCAGAAAAAAGTAACGAGTTCAGTTGATAATTCACGCAAAAGTCTCGTCATTCCGTCTATCGTTTGGTACATTTGCCGCACATTTTGTCTCCCCTAAAATACCCATGCCTTCTCAGTTCCGAATTAACAAAATTGTTGAAATTGGTGACACTCTTCACCGCAGTGGCTGTGCTCCTTACAAGCTAGAGAAATACACTCAATTCTATGCAAAAAAGCATGGTGTGGATGTGATGATCCAAGCAACGCCAACTGCGATTAACTATCAATTTCCAGACGATAACAACGCCGTTATTCTTAAGCGTCTAAAGCCTGCGTCAATTAACCTGAGTTTGTTGGCCAATACGATCATTCGTATTAACCAGCCAAGCAGTGAGCCTGTACCAGAACCTGTCGGTTACTCAAAATTTGTGACTGCACTTGCCAATATGGGTATTCCGCCTGCTTATTTGATGCTGGTGGGCAGTACGTTGGAAGCGGTGGGCTTTTCTGCGTTATTGGGTTTGATGGTGTGGGTATGTCAGCAAGTTCTTCATTCACGTCGTGCTATCGCGGTTGAGTTCATCTCGGCACTGCTAACCGGTATCTTCGTGGCGTTTTTGGCGAGCACAGGGTTGCCGATTCCGGTGTGGGCGTTGTGTATCGCCTCGATTGTCTTGTTTGTCCCCGGGTTATCCATAGCTAACGCATTAGAATGTTTGGCGTTTAATGACTTGGTTTCTGGTACCAGCTTGCTAGGGCAGAGCGCCTTAACCCTGATTAAGCTGTTTGTCGGGATTATCATGGGGCTCAACATCGGTGAAGCGATATGGGGACAAGCGGTCTCCATCGACTATACCAACGCGGTACCGATGTGGATGCACATATCTGGCTTGGTGCTGATCTCTGTGTCTATCGGTGTGATGTTCAATGCTCGCCCTAAAGACATCTTACTTGGTTTGCCAGTTGCCGTTCTCGGTATGTGGGGCCCATTCTATCTAGGTTTTGATAGTGGTTGGGTTGTCGGCACTTGGGTGACGACGGTTCTTATTACTTTGTACGGAACTTGGATTGCCAAGAAGATGGAGCTCACGGGTTCTATTTATATCGTGCAAGGGATCATCATCTTGGTTCCGGGTAGCCGAGTATTAGTGAGTGCCAGCCAGTCGGTGTTTGAACAATCGATTTTGCCTATCCCGAGTATTGGTTTATCGGCGTTATTCATGTTCTCGGCAATCGTGGCAGGGCAAATTACCGCTTACTCGATTTACTCACCAAAAGTCGAACGTTAAGCCGTTCCGCTTTTCAAACCTTTAAACAAACACAGCTTAGCGGCTGTGTTTGTTCGTTTTAGGTGCTGCTCTTTTTTGAAGACAATTAGCTCTCCGTAAAACTTGTTAGATTTATGCTCGCTAAGCCTGACAAGAGCCATTAAAATGGAACAAATTCTATTTAAATTAAGTATTAACGTATGTCTCTACCTCCTTGCCCGCAATGCCAATCTGAATATGTCTATCAAGACCAAAACAACCTAATCTGCCCTGAGTGTGCCTATGAATGGAATCCGGAAGAAGAACGTTTAGAAAGAGAAGCTGCGCGTGTTAAGGACGTGAATGGCGTTGTATTGGAAAGTGGCGATAAAGTTACCTTCATTAAAGATCTAAAAATTAAAGGCAGTTCTAGCGTACTGAAAATTGGTACTAAAGCGGTAATCAGACGAATTAATGAAGGCAAAGATCACCAGTTAGATTGCAAACTGGATGGTGGCGGTGAAATGCTCGTTACCGCGAAGTTCGTTAAAAAGCAATAACCATTGTTTCAAATAATTGTCGTAAATCTTCAATAAGTTTAAGTGGCTTCTCGGCCATACTGATTCGCATATTAAACCGCAATAATTTCAGAGAATTAATATGATCAGAGAATACCGCCCAGCCGATATTGAATCCGTTTTAGACATTTGGTTAACCGCCTCGATCAAGGCGCATGATTTTGTGGCTCCTGAGTTCTGGGAGTCGCAAGTTGGTAATATGCGCGACCTATATATTCCTGCATCACAGACCTATGTGTATCAAGTCAATGGTGAGGTTCGTGGCTTCTATTCACTTTACGAAGAGATACTAGCGGCGATCTTTGTCAGTACAGAGCATCAAGGCAGTGGTATTGGTAAGCAACTAATCCAACACGCGAAGCTTGAATGTCCGAACTTGTCTTTAAATGTATATAAAGAAAACCAAGCGACGATTCAGTTCTATTTGTCCCAAGGTTTTTCTATTGTGAGCGAACAATCTGATGAGCATACCGGACACCAAGAATACACCATGCACTTAGCTTAGGCTTGATAGCTAACCCCGGAAGAAAAGTAACTAGGAATCAACATTATATGGATATGGTTAAAGCTGCTCTTTCACATTCAACTGCCTTTCATCACTATGTGAATGCCTGTACCGAAGATGGGTTAGATATTTACACGGGCATTTCTGATGGCAGTGATGCCTATTTGGAAAGACGAATTGCTTATTCAAAAGGTGAGGGTTTGCCAGAAGGGTGGACGCCTGCTTCTACTTATTTTTGTTTCGAGTCTGGACGTATTCTTGGAGTGATAAGAGTTCGTCATGGCACCAGTCCGTACATTCACGATGTCATTGGACATATCGGGTATGAGACCCTGCCGCAAACCAGAGGACGGGGTATCGCAAGTCATATGTTGTCTTGGGTTCAACGGCACGTATTGCCCGAAAGCGCTATTATTACGTGTGATAGGGGCAATATTGCTTCGCAAAAGGTCATTGAGAAGTGCGGTGGACAATTCCTGAGTACCTTTTATTCAGAGCAAGATAAACACGAAGTCTTACGTTACCAACTAGAACCAAAATGAACATTTAAGCGTGGCATTTTTGGTTGTGTCGGGGGCTCCGAATTCCGGCTTAAACGAAAATGAAACCATAGCCAATTATTGTTGGAGGTATTTTGAAGTATTCAACAAGACCGGCTCAGTCATCAGATTATGAATTTCTGTTTGAGCTCAAGAAAGCCGCTGAGTTTGAACCGATCAAGGCCGTATTTGGCTGGGATGACCAAATTCAACGAGACATACACGCCGAAGAGTGGGCAGAGGAAAGGCCTGAAATCATTGAGTATCAGGGCAAAGCGATTGGCAGTGTGTTGCTGCAAGATAAAGGTGACCACTTCTACTTTTGCCGATTTTTCTTGCTGCCTGAATATCATGGTAAGGGTATTGGAAGCCAAGTTTTGACTGATTGTTTAGCTCACGCAGACAAGCTCAGTAAGCCAGTAGAGCTGTGTTATTTGCAAGGTAATCGAGTTGGGGAGTTGTATCTCCGATTTGGTTTTGAAATCACCTCGCAAAACGATCAGTTTGTGTGTATGTGGCGCAAGTAGATATACATTTAAAATGATCACACCGTGTCTGTAACTTGATAGGCACCTGACACTTATCTAACGTAAAACCTTGTAAAGCTCCCTATGCTTGATGACTAAGCGATTACACTTAGAAAAGATCGAGCGTAAGGGAGTGTGCAATGAATTATTACCCGACTTCAAAAATCGTGGGTGAACAAAGGTTTGGCTTTGGGCCAAAACTAGGTCAAACAACCTATTATTCTCCTGTAGAACAGTTGGATAAAAAGCCATTCGTTCACCAAGCTATACAAGACTTACCGAGTACTGAATCTACTCTGATTAAAGTAGGAGAGAATCGTGTACAACGAATGAAGGCCAAGGGTGACGAACAACAGATGCAAGCCACGAAGAAAGAAGCGCAGTCTTTTCTTCGAACGCAGTATCGACAACAAGCTCAAGCTCGCCACCTACAAAGTGTTGAAACTCCTTATGGTTTTCAAGAGCGCATCATTCAGTTTTGGAGCAATCACTTCGCCATCTCGGTCGATAATCGAAAACTGATGCCCTTGGCCGCCAGCATTGAAAACGATGTGGTTCGCCAGCATTGGAATGGTAACTTTGGCGAGATGCTGATGGCTTCTTCTAAACATCCTGCGATGCTTCTGTATCTCGATAATCAACTCTCGATTGGTCCCAATTCAAAAGTCGGAAAGCGCCGTAATAAGGGGCTCAATGAGAACCTCGCTCGTGAGATCTTAGAACTCCACACTCTTGGCGTTGACGGTTCTTATACTCAGCAAGATGTTATTGCTTTAGCAAAAGGCATTTCAGGCTGGGGCATTAAATTCAAATCTCCTGATGCTGGTTTTCGATTCGCTAATAATCTGCATGAGCCAGGAAGTATCACACTGCTTGGAAAGTCCTATTCTCAATCCGGGGTCTCGCAAGGAGAGTCGTGTTTAAAAACCTTAGCGACCCACAAAGACACTGCTGCGCACTTGGTTGATAAGCTTTGCCAGCATTTCATTGGCGACATATCTAAAGAACTCTCAGAGCAAATGGTTGCTGAATATCTGAAAGGCGAGGGAGATTTACTGCCTGTTTATCGCTTGTTATTGAACAGTGCTGAGGCGAGTAAACCTAACCCTAATCGTTTTAGACCGCCGAAGGAGTGGCTGTTTGCCGTTCTTCGTAGTGCCGATATTTCTTTAAACGAGAAACAGGCATTCAATGCACTCAACAATTTAGGGCAGCCTCCTTTTAAACCGGGTTCACCTGCAGGCTGGTCGGATCAAGACAGAGACTACAATAGCCCTTCGGCGTTGACTCAACGTATGCAAGTTGCGAATAGGCTTGCGTCTGCTGCAATAAAATCGGCTAAAGCGTCAGGAGTTAAGCCGAAAGCGGTAGTGGATAAAGTGATCGCGGGTTTATATGGCGATGCTATTGATGAACACACCCAAATTGTATTGAACAAAGCCGACAGCGCTGCAATGCAACTTTCCCTGTTGTGGCTAAGTCCGCAGTTTCAATATCGTTAGGAGTGGGTATGAAAAAGTCAGATTGTTCTCAGAATAAAGCGCCACATAGTATTAACCGCCGCCAGTTCATGGGTATTGCGGCGGCTGTTGGCGTCAGTGCGATGCTGCCATTTCCAAGCTTTGCCAAAACAGGTTCAGACAATATCTTCATTTGGGTATCACTGCGTGGCGCGATGGATGGTTTAAATGTTGTAGTGCCGCATGCCGATCCGGATTACTCTAATTTGAGACCCAACATCGGATTAAAACCTGAACAGCTAGTGAAGTTGGATGATTTCTTTGGGCTTCATCCATCTCTAAAGCAGTGCCATCAATGGTATGAGAGTAACGAACTCAGCTTTGTACACGCTTGTTCAACCGCTTATCGCGAGCGCTCACATTTTGATGGACAGAAGATATTGGAGAATGGCACTTCCGACCCGTTTAACACCGTAGGGTGGATTAACCGTTTACTCACGTTGAGCTCAGAAAAATACGATGGAATAGCGATTGATTCGGGCTTACCACTCATCATGCAGGGCGAATCGACCGTTGCAAGTTGGTACCCAAACCGCTTAAAAACACGTGATAAACAAACGGAACTGCTGGAAGAGTTGTTTCAAAGTGACCAAATGCTGTCTTCAAACTTTGAAAGTGTCATGAAGATAGATCAACTGGTAGGCGACCAAGGTGTCGGCAAACAGTTTAAATCATTGATGGGTAAAACAGGCGACATATTGTCGGCTGATAACGGACCAAACATCGCAGCGTTAGAACTCGGTGGATGGGACACTCACGCCAATCAAGGTAACGTAAATGGACGGTTGAGTAATCAGCTTAAAACTTTGGATGTTGGGTTAGCGGCTCTCAAGGCTTCACTTGGTGATCGTTGGCAGAAGACAGTGATCATCGCAGCCAGTGAATTTGGTCGAACAGCAAAAGAAAATGGCACTAAAGGAACCGACCATGGCACCGGCAACGTCATGTTTGTTGCAGGTGGCACGATGCCATCGTTGAAAGGAGCGGGTGGTAAGGTTATTGCCAATTGGCCGGGCTTGAGCCAAAGCCAACTATATGAAGGCCGAGATCTTAATCCAACGATTGATATGCGTTCGGTTATCAAGGGTGTGCTCAACCGACATTTATCGATAGAAGTGAAACAACTCAACGCTATCTTCCCTGATAGTGCCGATATTAGACCGATGAATCTTGTTTAGAGTTTTACCAAGACCCAGTTAGATGCGATTCAGTCGTTTGAATCGCTTTCTATTTCTGACTCGCTTGTTTACGATTTAATCGCCAACAGTGCTCCGAACGTCACTAAGCCAACCCCACACGCTTGATTGAGTCTTTTCTTGGCTCTCAATAAGTGCTTTTGTAACGTCTTCGAAGTGAAAAGCATGGCGACAACTCCAAACCATAATCCGTGAAGAAAAATCATATAAAGTCCATAGCCGAGTGCGACATGCTGGTTCTCTGCATCAGGTGAGATGACTTGAGTGAAGATGCTCAAGAAGAACAACATGGTTTTTGGGTTGAGCACGTTACACAAAAAGCCCTGGGCTAAATAGCGCCAAACACTGGTGCTTTGCTTCGTATCTTCCATCGGTGCAAGTTTGTTGTTTGCGCTCAGGATACCTTTTAGCCCTAGATAAATAAGGTAGGTTGCACCTGCGTATCTAATCATGTCAAACAGCTGCTCATTCTGTGAGATTAAGTAACTGATCCCAAGCATTGAATAACTGATGTGAACACAAATCGCTAAACTCACACCGATTGCAGTCCAAATCCCTGCTTGTCTTCCTTGATTGACACTGTTTTTCAAAACTAAAACGAAATCAGCGCCTGGGCTGATAACAATCAATAGTCCCAATACTGCTAGGATTAACCACTCCATAATGACTCCAACTCTTTATATTTGATGAGCCAGCATTGTATGGTTTTTTATTGCTGCCTATAATCGAAATGAATTTCATCTATCTGTGAGAAAAAATCACACATGAGACATTTGAAAGCATTTCATATTTTCCACGTAGCAGCGCATTCGAGCAGTTACAGTGATGCGGCGGATAAACTCAATATCACACATGGCGCAGTGAGTAAGCAGATCAAGGTATTGGAAAATCACTTATCTCACGCCTTGTTCTATAAACAGGGCAGGAATGTGTGTCTCACCAAAGAGGGGGAATTACTCAAAGGTTACACAGAGCAAGCGTTCCAAGCCTTGGAAACTGGAGTCCATAAGCTTAATCAGCTGAATCATCAAGCGTTGGAGGTTTCATGCGAACCCACATTGACCATGCGCTGGTTAATGCCTCGACTCGGTGATTTCTATAACGAATCCGGAATTGATGTTCGATTGTCGACTGCTGGTGGGCCTGTGAACTTGAATGCGACAGGGCTCGATATGGCGATTCGCCGAGATGACTTTAAATTAACCGAGCGTTACGAACAGATACCGCTAGTTGAAGAGTGGGTAGGCCCTGTGTGTTCCCCGGGTTATTGGCAGCAGGTAAAAGATAACTTAGATGATGTGAAATTACTGCACAGCAGTACACGGCCAGATGCTTGGAGTCATTGGGGTGCTATCACTATAGATAAAGTTAATGGTGGAGAGTGGTCAAAAGCTCGAGCGAACCAAACATTTGCACACTTCTACTTTTGCTTTCAGGCGGCTGTCGATGGGTTAGGCATAGCGCTTGGGTCTTATCCACTTGTCGCCGACGATCTTGAAAGAGGTAACTTGATCGCGCCGTTTGGCTTCGTACCTTCTGGTCACCAGTACATATTGCTCACGCAAGATAGCAACCATGAAGAGCCAGAAAGCCCGTTTGTTGTTTGGCTGAAGAATGAGTTATCGCAGTGTGTTCCAACTTTATAGGAACGACATCCGACCTAGAAGTGTGCTTGTCTTATGTCAGGCTCTAGTTCGTTGTTGTGGAAATCACTCAATAGGCAAAGACAGCACGCCACCATTGAGTTCGACTTGTTTTAGCCATTCGGTTGGAATTTCGCCATCTCCTTCGTAGAAACACGCCGCTAATACCGCGCCAATTACAATCGCACGACCGCAGCTGTCACCACCACATAAGATGTTGTCGCGAATGCCTTGTTGATAACTCTGAGCACCTGCAATGATGCGAATCAGCAAGGGGAACGCGGCACTCAGTTCACAATGCAATCCAAACTTCTTCGCGGCATCTGTAATCGAAAGCTCAGGATCAGCCAGTGCTTCGTCGATTTGATCGTGTATGAACTTGCTACAAGTTTGTCGCACCATTTCTACCGATTGCAGTGGAGAGTTGCCTTGAATTGCCGCTTGAACCAATAAGGTGATGGCTTGTGCCCATTCCACGGCTTTGTCGTTGTTGTTGGTCACTCGTACCGCACTCTCTACCATTGCTGGTAAGGTGTGAGAAGTATAAGTACATGCGATTAATGGAATGATCTTTGAGACTGTGGGGAGCTGCGTATCGTCTGCGCCACAGGCAGTAATCGGGGCGTCCTCTAGTTCTAATTGATGGATGTTCAACAAGCTCATACGCGTCGCTTTATCAATGTAACCTTGCCAACTGCCACCAAAATCAAACCAGAAACGGAAGTGCTTAATGTAACTCGCTTCATCGTATTTTTGGTTGTCGACTAAGCTATCGACCATCGCTAATAGCTGAGCACCATATTGCGATTGCTCGCCTGCGGTTTTTCCTTGGTGCGCAAAGTAGCCCTTGTCTTGATAATCGAACTGATTCGGTGAGCGAAATTCTGGCTCAAAACCCGCTACGTGTAAGATCCTCTCTTGGTCATACAGCCAGTGCAGCCCCATTGAAGCGGCGTCTCCAACCAATGCGCCGACAACGGCGTAAAAAGCTCTTTCTTTATGATTGTCCATGTTGAGCGATGTCCTTGAGAAGAATCAACGTAGTTCGATACGTTAAGTATAGTGATTAGACGAGTATTTTGCTGTGTTTCTAAGAATAAATATGAAGGAATAAATCCTGATTGGTCAATAACTTAAACCAATCAGGTGAAATGGATAAGGGCGATGAATAGTCTGGTGAATTCGTATTTTTGATTGGTGGTGTTATTGATGGTTGAGATAGGCACTAGAGCGTTGTTCAATGACTTTGAAAATACGTGAAAGGGTGAAACATAACGCGAAGTAAACCGCACCAACAATCAGCCAGATCTCGAAGATCAAACCGGAAGAGTTCGCCATTTCAGTGCCAACAAATGTCATCTCTTGAATCGAAATCAGGGATACAATCGACGTGTCTTTAACCAAGGAGATTGCTTGGCCAGCCAATGGCGGTGTGATGGCCGTTAATACTTGCGGGCCAACCACAAATCGATACTTAGACAATGCCGATAAGCCGAGTGAATCGGCCGCTTCCCATTGGCCTTTTGGAATACTTTCTAAGCCAGCTCGAATCACTTCTGCGATGTAAGCCGAAGAGAGCAAACCGATACAGATAACACCAGACGCCAAGTTTTCCCAAAGGTTAGCAGGACCAAACAGAAAGGCTTGAACAGCGTTAATATCGCCGTTGTGTTCACGCAAGATACTTTCTAAACCAAGTAATGGAATCAGTTGGTTTGAAACGAAAAAATAGAATATGAAGACAAACACCAGCGGCGGAATATTTCGAACCAACTGGATAAAAATCAGTGCAGGGGTACGAAAGAAAGTGATTTTAGAGTGCCTTGCAACGCCAAGTAATGTACCAAAAGAGAGTGCTAACACCATACTCCAAACACTCAAGCGCAGTGTCGCGATCAAGCCTTGGAAAAAGTAAGGAATATTGCCTTGAGAAGGCGGAATGAAAATCAGGGTAAACGCATCTTCCCAGCGCCACTGGTAGTTAATACCAACAGCGGAACGATAATAAAGCCAGCCTGCAAACACACAAATGACAGCTAGTAACACGCCATCTAAAAGGTTAAGGCGTTGATACCAAGGCTTCATATGAACGTTGGGCTTAGGTGTTGTTAATGCGCTAGTACTACTCACGTCATTCCTGTTTAAACGATAATAATTGATGTGTTGTGAGAGGTGGCTATGAGGTCATAGCTATCTCGTTGTTTTTAACAAGGCAGCGCTAACAATGCACTGCCTCGATTCACTAGCAAAAGTTCTGATTACTGACCTTGAGCAATCTGGTCTTGCCAATCTAGAGTAGAGAACCAGTACTCGTAACGCTCTTTCAACCAACCGTCTTCAGTACGTGCTTTGATCCACTCGTTGAAGAATTCTGTCTTGTCAGTTTCACCTAGGCGAACTGCAAATGCTTCATTACCTTTTGATAAGCGTTCTTCGAATGGAATAAATAGCGTGTCTGCGTTTTTAATCGCTTCGTGTTCTGGTTTCGGGCTAGACGCGATAACCGCGTGTGCGTTGCCGTTTAATACTTCTTGGAATGCTTGAGCATCGTCATCGAACTGTAGAACTTTCGCTTTAGGGAAGGTTTCACGAGCTACTTGCACTGTGAATGCACCACGACGCGCTGCAATTTTTACACGGCGAGAATCAAAATCAGAGATTTGTGTAAAACCTTCTGCTAGCTCTTTATTCGCTGCCAGTTGAACGCCAGAGTGCGAGTAAGGTTCAGTGAACAATACGCTTTTAGCGCGAGCTTCAGTGATAGACATACCGCCAATGATTACATCAAACTTGTTCGAAAGTAGAGAAGGAATAATGCCATCCCATGCCGTCGGTACGAATTCAACTTTCCAGCCAGAATCTTCAGCAAGACGTTTTGCTACATCGATTTCAAAGCCAACAAGATCGCCTTGTTTGTTACGCATCGCCCAAGGAACAAATGTCGACATACCAACGCGTAGAGAGCCACGTTCGTTTATTTTGTCTAGGTTAGGCGTTTCAGAAGCAAGTGCAGGCAAACTGACGGCAAGCGCAAGTAGGGCTGTAATTGCGGTTTTAAATAGCTTCATGCTGATAAATCCTTATTGTGTTCGCCAGTTAGCTCCGAGCTTATGCTCAAGCCAAGCTGCAACGGCAGAAAGTGAAAGTGTAAGTGCAAGGTAAATGATCGCCACAGAGAACCAAATCTCAAATGGCATCGCGGTTTCAGAAACTATGTTTCTGGCTTCGGTTGTTAGGTCAAAGATAGCCATGACACTCACAATCGAAGAGTTTTTGATAAGAGAGATCACTTCATTAGTCAAAGGTGGCAAGGTGCGTTGCACCACCTGAGGAAGAATCACATCCCAGTAAGTATAGGTCTTTGATAAACCCAAAGATTGAGCTGCTTCAAATTGTCCTCTCGCAATACCATTTAAACCAGCACGGAAGATTTCGGCGGTGTAAGCGCCTTGGAAAAGTGCTAAGGCTAAAACGGCAGTACTAAAGCGATCGAGCCCTAATACGGGGCCAAATACAAAATAGAGCAAATAAATTTGTACTAATAACGGCGTGTTACGAATCAACTCAACATAGCTGGTGGCTAAGGTGCGTCCAACCACAGAATTTGAGTTTCTCAATAGTGCTGTCGTTAAACCAATGATCAGTGTGGCAACCAAAGAAATCAAAGAGATATTGATGGTAACCAGTAGCCCTTCAACTAATTCTGCAGGCCACCATTCACCATCTTCATAGAAAGCAATATAGTCCGGCACACGCTCCCATTGCCAGCTGTATCCCATGGTTTGTGCACCAGAGTCGAGAATCCAAACAACAGCAGCCACCAGTACAACAATCTGTACCAAAGCAGATAGGGCGGGTTTAATAATTCGAATCAACATTAATAAGTCAGGATCTGATTTAGGAACGCTTGAGTACGTTCATGTTGAGGGTTTTCAAAGAGCGCTTGTGGCGTATTCGATTCCACAATTTGTCCTTCATCCATGAAGATAACGCGGTCGGCCACTTGTTTCGCAAAGCCCATTTCGTGGGTCACACACACCATGGTGATACCTTCGCTCGCCAGTTCAACCATCACGTCGAGCACTTCGTTGATCATCTCCGGATCAAGCGCTGAAGTGGGTTCATCGAACAAGAGTAATTCCGGCTTCATACACAGAGAACGGGCGATAGCCACACGTTGTTGCTGGCCGCCAGAAAGTTGCACTGGGTATTTGTTGGCTTGTTCTGCAATGTGCACACGCTCGAGATAGTGCATTGCTATCTTTTCGGCTTCTTGTTTGCTTTTTTTAAGCGTACGAATTGGAGAAAGAGTAAGGTTCTCAAGCACGGTAAGATGGGGGAATAAATGAAAGTGCTGAAACACCATTCCGACTTGGCCCGGTGTGTTGAACTTACTCGGGAGCACTTGTTCTAGCACGGAAAGTTCGCCACTTTCGAAAGGTTCTAGCTGATTGATGCAACGGATCAAGGTTGATTTACCCGAACCAGACGGCCCGCAAATCACCACTATCTCTCCTTGTTCAATATTTAAATCGATACCCTTTAGGGCATGAAAATCACCATACCACTTGTTAAGTGACTTAAACTTAACCATTTCCTTGAGATTGTTCAAATCGTTGTTCATACCTAGTAAAGAGACAGGTTTACCTTAACAATATAGAAATATGATTGCACATAAAATTAGGGACTTATGAGAATTTAATAGCATCTTGTAGGGCAAATTAAAAAGCAGCGCTCAAAATGAACGCTGCTTCTGTTGTACGAAAGAAAAAAGCAATGGGTTCAGTCAGATGTGAAAATTCATCGTTGTATGACCACTATCTTTACTTTCTCTCTATTTTCCAGATTCTTAGTGAATCGCAGACTCTAGAATCTCACGTGTTTTCTCTGGCGTGATTGCTTGATTCTCACCAAGTTGTAGGTAGCCGTGTGATTCAAGTTGAGCGACAACATTGTCAATCGCCGTTGCTTTGTTTGTTTCGTAGCCGTCAAACATGGTTGCTACGTCTAGGCTGTGGTAGAACGCTTCGATTGCAGCGATTGTGCGTTCTGCTAAATCAGCACCCGCTTCTAAGCCAAATACGTTACGACCCATTTGCTCTAGCTTGCCACGTTTCGCTTCGATTTGGTTACGAAGTAGTGAAGGTTGAACAATCGCAAGTGAGCGTGCGTGGTCTACGTGCCATAGTGCTGTGAACTCGTGGCCAATCATGTGTGTTGCCCAATCTTGAGGAACACCCGTACCAATCAGGCCGTTAAGCGCTTGGTTTGCTGTCCACATTAGGTTGGCACGCCATGCGTCGTTGTCACGCTCGTCGTATTGCTTACCCAGTACAAGTAGGTTTTTCAGCAGAGTTTCTGCGTAACCGTCTTGAACCATCGCGTCTGTTGGCATTGTGATGTATTGCTCACATACGTGTACCCAAGCATCAACTAAACCATTAACTAGTTGGCGTTCAGGCAGAGACTTCATTACATCTGGGTCCATTACTGCAAACTTAGGCTGCACCGCAGGGTTCATGAATGCCAGTTTTTCTTGAGTTGCTTTACGAGTGATTACTGCACCCATGTTAGATTCAGACCCTGTAGCAGGAAGCGTCAGCACTGCGCCGATTGGCGTCGCTTCTGTTACTTGGTGTTTGCCCGCTAGGATGTCCCAACCGTCACCGTCGTATTTAGCCGCTGCAGCAACATACTTAGAACCATCGATTACCGAACCACCGCCAACAGCGATAATGAACTCTGCGTTTTCTTCTTTAACAAGAGCGACTGCTTTGTCTAGCGTCTCTTTGGTAGGGTTTGCTTCAACGCCAGAGAACTCGATCCAAGAGTGATCTTTCAAAGATTCTACAACTTGGTCGTAAACACCGTTGCTCTTGATTGAACCGCCACCATAGATGACCAGTACTTTCTTCGAAGTATCAACCGCTTGGCTGATAGCGTTGATTTGGCCTTGGCCGAAATGGATAACAGTAGGGTTAACGTAAGTAAATTGCATCAGAGATTCCTTGTGTAAAGCGAAATTTGTTATTTTGGTTTATTGCTCAATTTCTATATTTGCATATTAGTACAGTAATCTAGGTCAATGAAGAGCTGTTCCTCCAAATAAATTGCCTATTTCTACAAACTTGATATTCTTCCTCTGCTTTAGCTTACTTACTCTTAGCACTTGGAATGGAAAGTCGCCACTTATGAAAACACTCGCTCAGTTGTTACAGTCATATGTAGAACACAAAGGTTGGGATGATCTCGAAGGGATCAGAGAAACTGAAATTAGCGGCGTGTGGTTGTATAGAAGCAGTGGAGGGAATCAGCGTCAGCCATTTACTTACCAGTCTGGCATTATCATGCTCGGACAGGGTAAAAAGAACATCTACATTGGCGAAAGGCCAGTGACTTACGCTGCAGGTGATTATCTTGTGGTGGGTGTGCCAATGCCGTTAGAGTGCGAAGCCTTGCCTGTTAATGGTGAACCATTGCTTGGCTTGTCGATTAGCATTGATTCTCAACGCTTGCATAGCTTAGTCAAAAAGCTCGAAGATCAAGGCTTCTTAGAGAGCTACTGCAACAAGCACAAACAGAACTCGAGTGGCTTAGAATCGACGCCAATGGAAGAGCAAATGCTAGAGAGCTTTACCCGATTGGTGAAAACGCTGCATTGCGACATTGAGGCCAACATATTGGGCGATGCCATGGTAACGGAGATTGTCTACCGCGCATTAACCGGTTCAGAAGGGCGTGTGCTGTTTGATTTAGCTCATCATGATGGCCATTACGCACGTGTCGCTAAAGCGCTGTCTAAAGTGCATGAAGAATACGACCAAACCATCACTGTTCAATCGCTCGCTGACGAAGCCAACATGAGCGTGTCTGCCTTCCACTATGCATTCCGTAATGTCACTTTTGAATCACCACTGCAATATTTGAAGAAGGTTAGGCTCAACAAAGCGAAAGAGCTGATTCAACTAGAAGGCCTGCGAATCAGCGATGCTGCACGTCGAGTCGGTTATTCTAGCCCATCCCAATTCAGCCGAGAATTTAAGCGCCACTTCAATACTACTCCAAGAGCGGTTTAGTTCTTCTTTCAACGAAACTATGTGTTGAGAGCTATAATGCCAAAAGCTATGGCGACGATTGCTCATATTTGTTGAATTATATGAGTAAATGTATCTAATCATAGGCATTGTCAGATTGTAGGTATTTGATTCTCGAATATATTATTAACGTACTTATATAAAATAAGCTCTCGAAAATAATTAATTAAATAGCCTAAGAGTTTATGCACAGGTATAGGGGAGAAACTCACTAACTTAGCTATTAACGAAGTTTTAGTGTGAACAACCTATCAAATATTATCTAAAATTCTGGAATTACTCACCGTACTATCAGAGAGAGTATTCAGGATTATTGAATAGACTTAAAATTAAAGATAATTTAGCAGTTGATAAAGCCTAGCACGACGGATAATTAGTCGTTTGATGACTAATTATTCTGTAACTTGCTGATTTATAGTCACCTTAGAGTCTGACGGGTATCACGTTTACCCTAAAATAATTCACTTAACATGGCGCTACTTTAATCATTCTTCCAAATACGATTGTTAAATATAAATACGTATACCTATTTTATTAAAAGGACAATACCGATGAGTAGCGATATCATTAAAATTTCAAGAAACACTGAAAACGCGCCAATTAATTCTGTATCTACACAAACGGTCGCTTTTTCTCATTATAATAACTTTTCTGCTCAACTTCCGATTGACCCTAAAACGGGTGAAATAGTCATCGGTGATATTAAAGATCAAGCAGCACAATGTTTGAATAATATTAAAGCGATTGTTGAAAGCATCGACCATGTTATGGATGATGTCGTGAAGATTCATGTTTTCGTTAAGAATATTTCTGATATCGATGCTATTGATGAAGTTTACAAAAGCTTCTTCTACAACAGTCTGCCAACACGCACTGTCGTGGGTGTCGCTGCACTGACAAACAGCGATGCGCTGGTTCAAATGGATGCTCTCATTTCTAACGGTGAAGGCACTAAACCACAAGCACCTTGCGCTCTAATTAAGGTATCAAGAAATACGGATAATGCACCTCAAAGTACTGTGTCCACGCAGACTGCTGCCTTTTCTCACTACAACAATCTTTCAGCTCAGTTGCCTATAGATGTAGCCACAGGTGAGTTGGTTGATGGTGGTATCGAAGCGCAAACAGCACAATGTCTATCAAACATCAAAGCTATTCTAGAAAGTATCGGTCATGTCATGAATGATGTGGTTAAAACGACTATCTACCTAAAAAATATCGCAGATGCGGAAGTGGTAAATGAAGTATGTGCTAAATTCTTCCCAAGCTACGTTCCTGCTCGTACTGTTGTTAACGCAGCTGAATTACCAATGGGTGCTTTAATTCAAATTGATACATCCATTTCACATGGCGACGGTACACCGCCGCAATTACCAGAAGACACTCGCTTACTGGTTATTGAAACCAATAATACTGTTTCTGCACCATTCATGCCTTATTCGCATACTGTTGCTTTCTCTCACTACAATCATATTTCAGCCCAATTACCTTTAGATCCGAAAACAAATGAAATCGTTGCTGGCGGGGTAAAAGAACAAGCGGAACAATGTTTAAACAATATTAAGGCGATAATTGAAAGCGTTGACCATAGCATGGACGATACGGTGAAAATTAATATTCAACTTAAGGATATTTCAGATATTGATGTGGTAAACGAAGTCTACACCACATTCTTTAATGCTGAGCTGCCTGCAAGAACGGTAGTAGGGGTTTCAGAAATCCCAATGAATGCTTTAGTACAAATTGATGCTGTCGTTTCTAACTGTGAAGGGACACCTCCACAAGACGTTGTTGCATAAATCAATTGAACCCTTCTCGATAATATCGATCAGATCTCGGTTTAGCTTCCAAATAGGGAGCAAACTCAACAGGCCGAGATCTGATCCGTTCACTTCATTACTCAAGTCCATCGAAGCGACACACCTAAGCTTATCCCGTAAACATGGTATTTATAAGGTTGAAGTGTTTTAATATGAAAAACGGACGCTTAACGTAATAAAGAAAACCAGTTTATGCAATTTCGAGCCATTTTACTGCTATGCCTTACCCTAATAGGGTGTTCGTCCAATCAAGAGTTGGTACCCGACCCAACAACCATCACGCTATTTTATGGTGATACATCCATCGCCGCAGGTGTTTTAGAGGATAAAACATTCAATTCAGTCCTTGCCGATAGGGTTGAAAGCGTTACGTTTTCGGGCTCAATATCAAAGAAAGACTCTGGCTATTTTGTCGATATGTTAGTGATTCGAGAAACAAAAGAGCCACGTTCAACACGACAGCTTAACACCTCGCTTCTAATGAAACCGGGAGAGTTAGTAGATGTTGGCGGCGTGAATAACGATGTGTTCAGGGTAATCCTCGAGTAACAAAAATAAGGTGTTCAATTAATCTGATTTTTTGCTTTACCTCAACCTAACTTCAAGTCTTAAGCTTCTCTTACTGATTAAGAAGGAGCTTATTATGCAAAATAACTACGTAAAAGAACTCGCCGTTAAAACTTACCAAGAAGACCTTCAAAAAGAGTACGTTAGATCTAAAGCTCAGCCATTCCACGCCCCAAGTTTTATCGGTGGGGTGCTGTTGTCAGTTGTGCTGGTGGGACTGTTTTAATTTATGCAGAATTTCTGATCCATTGCCAACTCTCAACATATCTATTTGCTGCACTTTAATGCTTACGGCACAATCTCTTAGGTTGAATTGTGACGCTAATGTCGAGAGGAAGTGAAGTATGGCAAGTCCAAGAGTATTAAAGTCACAGATTACTGATATTACCTGTGGCGAGAATGTCACTATCATCGAGCCAAGTAACGTTTATGGCTGTGAGCTTAAAGATGATGTGTGCGTTGGCCCCTTTGTTGAGATTCAAAAGAACACCGTGATAGGTGCGAGAAGCAAGATTCAATCTCACACCTTTATCTGTGAGTATGTGACCATTGGAAGTGACTGCTTTGTTGGTCACGGAGTCATGTTTGCCAACGACTTATTCAAAGAGGGCAAGCCAGATCCTAATCCTGAAAGTTGGGGGCGTACCTTGATAGCTGACAACGTCACGATCGGTTCTAACGCTACGGTTCTGTCTGTCAGCATTTGCGAAGGTGCAGTAATCGGCGCGGGCAGTGTGGTAACGAAAGACATCACCGAAAAAGGTATCTACGCAGGTAACCCAGCCAAGAAATTGAGAGGTTTACCGTAACCGTATTAATAAGCCGTGGTTCATGAATCATAAGGTGCGGCTTTTTAGGGAAACATTAGAGTATTTGTCATGGATGTATTTTTACACTTACTTCAACCGAATGACGCGAGTGCGCTTTTGGATTTTGAGGTCGAAAATCGAGAGTGGTTTGAGCAATTTATTCCAGTTAGGGGTGATAGCTTCTATTCAAATGCAGGTGTGACCGAGCAAATCACCAGCTTTCTAACTGAATACGAGAATGGTGAGATGATTCCTATGTTGATCAAAGACGCCAATGGCACTGTCTGTGGAAGAATCAACATCCGCGATATCGACCAGATCGCCCATAGTGGAGAGCTAGGGTATCGAGTAGGTCGTTCCTTTGCTTCAAAAGGCATTGCGTCTAACGCAGTAAAGCAGTTTCTACTCTATTTGGAGGAACAGACCAACCTTAAATATGTTGATGCCTATGCGTTAGTGGGCAATATCGGTTCCAACAAAATCTTATCCAATACCGGTTTTGAATTGGTCGAGTATGTTGAGAGCTACGCGGTGTTTAAAGGAGAACATCAAGATGCTAATTTTTATCGTAAGGTTTTAGCTGACTAGGTGACTATCAGTGCCTTATACATTAGAAGCTGGCAGCGTCCTTCTAGCCAGCTTCGAGTATTTTTATTTAAAGGTTTAAGGTTACTTCTAGGTTTGGCCACTTCTAGATTTACGGTTACTTCTGAGGTTTGTTATGTTCGATTACGCTAATCGCGATAGCCAAAAACAGGATATCTTTCACTAGGAAGAAGTTAGTGACTAAGATGCCATCCGATACTTTCCAAGCGTTTGGCGTTGTAACCAGGAAGCTAAGTGTCACAACAAAGATAGCCGATGCAGCAATGCCTGAGTAGAAAGCTACTGTCGGCTTCTTAAATCCAACGATCAATCCAATCGCGACGATGATCTCCGCGCCACCCACCATGTTAGACACAGCTTGTACTGAGAACAGATTGTAAAGCCAGTTCATTGCAGGATGGTTTGCGATTAAAGGCTCGATAAGCATTGCTTCGGTTGGCGTAAACTTGTAAATACCAATCCAAGCTAACACCAACGCTACGCCAATCACGCCTAGGTTATATCCCACATTACTCTGTTTTAAATCATAGGTTTGAACATGCATAAAAGTACTCAATTTAATAAACTCCCTGAATATGACCGCAATAGCTCAGATTAAATTTCGCATTGAGAATAATAATTAATATATTTATCTAAAAACTTAATAGGTAGCGACTTATTGTCTCGATAGGAACTCAAAGGCTAGTGATGTTGAGAACCAAAGCAATGGGTAGGCGATAGTGCTGTTCAAAAGGTAACGCGAGCTTTCTAATTTTTGTTTTCAATATTCATGATTTGGATTAGATTACGCTGATGTTCACCCTAATTATAAGAAGAGTATAACCAGTGAAAATTCATAGAATTAACCCGACCAAACGTTGGTCTGATGTAACTGTTTTTAACGGTATTGCAAGCTTTGTGGAAGTGGCAGAGACGGATACAACAGCAGGAATTAAGAGTCAGGTTCAGCAAATCTTCGAACAAGCCGAAGAAATGATGAATTTGGTAGACAGCGACAAATCTCGCGTATTGTCAGTGACTATTTATCTCACGGATTTCGCTAACTTTGATGCACTCAATGAAGTTTGGGAAGCGTGGTTCCCTGAAGGCTGCGCGCCAAGCCGTGCATGCGTGAAAGCAGAACTTGCTAATCCTGAGCTACTGGTTGAGATGTCGTTTATGGTTGCTGCGGGTGAAAAGTTTCAATAAGCCGAACTATCGATTGAAATAAGCTTCGTAGATAGAAGTAACGAACAGATAAAACAAAGCCACTCAGGTGAATCACTTGAGTGGCTTTTTAGTGTTCTACGCTACCCGAAACTAAATCGGGTCAGGTATTAAGCGATACCTTGATCTCTTGCCATCTGCTTCGCGATCTTCGGCGCGTGCCATAGACACGGGAGCAAGATAAACGATACCGGAACCGCTGTGATTACAATGAACGACTGTAGAGCGGAGATGCCGCCTGAACCCATCGAGATAAGTGTGATCGCTACCGCACCCATGATGATACCCCAGAAGGTACGTACCGCTGCGTTTGGCTCTGTCGTACCCGTCATTACCACACTGATGGTGTAAGTCATTGAGTCACCTGTTGTCACGATGAACGTGGTCGTCAGGATCAGGAACAGAATTGCAATCAGAGTTGGGAACGGCAGTTGCGCGGTAATTGCTAGAAGAACCGCCGGAAGGTTGAAGCCTTCGAACGCACTAGAAATCACACCTGGGCTCTCTAATTCAAACGCTAGACCACTACCACCAACGATGCTGAACCAGAAACACGTTACAAGCGGTGCAACGATGCTAATAGAAACGATCATTTGGCGAATAGTACGGCCACGTGAGATACGAGCAATGAAGATCGCCATCATTGGGCCATAACCTAAGAACCAACCCCAGAAGAACACAGTCCAGCCACCTAGCCATGCTGTATCTTGGCGGTATAGCGCCATTGGGATGAAGTTATCAACCATTTCGCCCATACCCTGCAGGTAGCCATCAACGATGAAGCTCGTTGGGCCAACAAGAAGGATGTAGCCGATTAGACACACAGACAAGATGATGTTGTAACGGCTTACCAGTTGGATACCTTTGTTCACGCCGCTCAAAGCAGAAAGCGTGTACATTGCGATAGCAAAGATAATAACAACACTTTGAGTTGCAAAGCTGTCTGAAATGCCAAATAGTTCGCTCAGTGCGTAGCTGATTTGTAGGCCAAGGAAGCCGATAGGGCCGATAGTACCTGCGGCTACAGCCACGATGCTGCATGCGTCGACAACGTTACCAACCCAACTGTTAATCGCTTTGTCGCCAAGTACTGGGTAAAGCAGAGTGCGAGGCTTAAGAGGAAGGCCTTTGTCGTAATGCAAGTGCATTAACACGATGGAAGACAAACCACCTAAGATTGCCCATGCAAGGAAACCCCAGTGCATGAAAGATTGTGATAGAGCATTGAACGCCATCGCTTGAGGATCTGCGTTGCCATACAGTGGCGGAGCTGAAACAAAGTGAGCGATAGGCTCTGCGGCTGCCCAGAACACACCACCGCCGGCTAGCAGCGTACATAGGACGATAGACATCCATTTAAAGGTGGTCATTTCAGGTAGGGCAAGCGTTCCTAAGCGAACGTGGCCGGTGCGACCTAGTGCAAGCACTAAACCGATAATGAAGTTGAGAAGTAGTAGGACTTGCCAGAAAGCACCGAACCACTTAGTTGAATAACTAAAGCCGATGTTTACAAGTTCGGACAACACGGAGGTGTTGGTGAAGGCTAGGATGACAAAGAGGGTTAAAAAACTGCCACTAAGCCAAAAGACTGGGTTTCCGAGTTCCAGTTTTTCACCCAAAGATTGAGCTTTATTGAAATCGATAGAAGTAGATTCTGCGTTGATGTTTTCGTTGGCGACTTGCGTCAAGTTGGACATTATTTCTTCGCTATATTTGGCTCTTTCGAGCCTATGTATTTCTCCCACACTTGCATTGGAAATGTGAGATTCGTCAAAAAAATCCGCGATACTACCACAATTGTTAAGAAAAAGTGGGCAAATTTAGAAAAGAAATCAGTTCTACGGCGAAATCAATCCCTTTTGGTTAGTTTTAAAACGAAATTTCAGAACGAACAAATAAAGCAGATATGAATAGAGTTTTGTAATTAAGGATACGAATTAGGCGATATTTTTTAGCGTACCGAAATAAATTTAATATTAGTTGTTCGTGCAAAATAAGTGTCGACTCATTGCATGCTATAAACAAATTAATGCGAGTCATTTTATAAATATCGAATATTTTAGGTGTTAAATTGGCACTGTTACCTACAGTTGTTTTGCGAAGAGATTTAAGTGATGAGAAATATGACACTTAAATTAAGCATCTTGAAACAATAACTTAAGGGACAGCTAACATGCACCTAAACCAAGGAAGAGTGGCCAAGAAGGTTTTTACACTCAGTACTCTCACCGCGTCATGCTTAATGGCGTTCAACAGCTACGCGGCTGTGGATTGTTCAACGTTAGAAGCGTGGGATTCCGCCACGGTGTACACCGGTGGTGATCAGGTTTCACATGACGGCAGCGCGTACTCAGCGAATTACTGGAATCAAAATAACAACCCGAGCCAATTTGAGGGTGACTATGCACAATGGAAAAAGATTGATGTGTGTAGTGGTGGCGGTACGCCAAATGAAGTACCAACGGCTTCATTAACGGCACCCTCTGCTTCTGACGTGATTACTGAAGGCGATAATGTTGTATTGAGTGCAACAGCACTAGATTCTGATGGCAGTGTGGCTTCGGTTGAGTTCTTTGTTGATGGCGCATCTGTTGCGGTAGTCACAGCGGCACCTTTCGAAGCGACTTGGGCTGCAACGTCGGGTAATCATCAGGTTTCTGTTGTTGCAACGGATAATGAAGGCGCAGCAAGTGTTGCAAGTGCGGTTTCTGTTTCTGTTGATTCAGCACAACCAGGGAATGAAGCACCGACAGTTTCAGTTGCACTTTCAGTGACATCTGTTGATGTTGGTGGTGTAGTCACACTGACAGCAACGGCAGCAGATAGCGATGGCACGGTTGATAAGGTTGATTTCTACGTAGCGGGTGCTCTTGTGGGCACTGCTGCAACGAGCCCTTACACGTTAGATTACACAACAACTCAAGCGGGTTCTTTAGCGGTTTACGCGAAAGCAACAGACGACCAAGGTGCGACTGCAGATTCTGCGTTGGCATCTTTGACCGTGAACGGCGCTCCAACAGTGAGCACATGTCGCCCTGATGGCTTATATCAAACTCAAGGTGTCGATGTTCCTTACTGTACAATTTACGATGATGAAGGCCGTGAGAAAATGGGCGCAGACCATCCCCGTCGTGTCATTGGTTACTTCACAAGTTGGCGTGCAGGGGATGACCCACAAGCTGCTTACCTAGTAAATGATATTCCTTGGGAACAACTCACACACATTAACTACGCTTTCGTGAGCATCGGTTCAGATGGCAAAGTAAACGTCGGTGATGTAAACGATCCAAATAACGCAGCGGTTGGTAAAGAGTGGCCGGGTGTGGAAGTTGATCCGGCATTAGGCTTCAAAGGTCACTTCGGTGCATTAGCGACAGCGAAGAAAAAACACGGCGTGAAAACGTTAATCTCAATCGGTGGTTGGGCTGAAACAGGTGGTCACTTCGCGACTGATGGCAGCCGTGTGGCTGATGGTGGTTTCTACACCATGACGACCAATGCTGATGGTTCTATCAACCATCAAGGTATCGAAACATTCGCGACTTCAGCGGTCGAAATGCTGCGTAAGTACCAGTTCGATGGTCTAGATATCGATTACGAATACCCAACCTCAATGGCGGGTGCCGGTAATCCATACGACAAAGACTTCATGGAACCACGTCGTCAATACCTGTGGGCTTCGTACCAAGTGTTGATGAAAGTGCTACGTGAGAAGCTCGATGCGGCGTCTGCGCAAGATGGCAATCACTACATGTTAACGATCGCAGCGCCTTCTTCTGGTTACCTATTACGCGGTATGGAAACATTCGATGTAACCAAGTACCTCGATTACGTAAACATCATGTCTTACGACCTTCACGGTGCGTGGAACGATCACGTAGGTCATAACGCAGCCTTGTTTGATACGGGTAAAGATTCAGAGCTAGCGCAGTGGAACGTATACGACACGGCGGCTTACGGTGGTATTGGTTATCTGAACACGGATTGGGCTTACCATTACTTCCGTGGTTCTATGCCAGCAGGCCGTATTAACATCGGTGTGCCTTACTACACTCGTGGTTGGCAAGGCGTAACGGGTGGTGAGAATGGTCTTTGGGGCCGAGCAGCACTGCCAAACCAATCTGAATGTTCAGCGGGTACGGGTGAAGGCGAGAAAAACAACTGTGGCCATGGCGCTATTGGTATCGACAACATGTGGCACGATACCGATCCAAAAGGTAACGAAATGGGCGCGGGTTCTAACCCTATGTGGCACGCGAAGAACCTAGAGAAGGGTATTTGGGGCTCTTACGCTGAAGCTTACAAGCTTGATCCTGTGAATGATCCTTCAGATGTTCTAACGGGCACTTACACGAGAAACTACGACAGTGTGGCGGTTGCCCCTTGGTTGTGGAACGCAGAGAAGGGCGTATTCCTTTCAACAGAAGATAAACAGTCTATCGACGTGAAAGCGGACTACGTTATCGACAAAGAGATCGGCGGCATTATGTTCTGGGAACTAGCAGGGGATTATAACTGTTATGTTCTCGATGCGAATGGCAACCGAAGCTCTATCGATACGACTGAGCAAGCGTGTAACAGCGGTAACGGTGAGTTCCACATGGGTAACACCATGACGAAAGCTATCTACGATAAGTTTAAGTCTGCAACACCATATGGAAACAAAGTAGCGACGGGTGCTATTCCAACAGAAGCGCTAGATATCGCGGTATCGGTTGGTGGCTTCAAAGTCGGTGACCAAAACTACCCAATCAACCCTAAGATCACGTTCACGAACAACACAGGGCAAGCTCTTCCGGGTGGAACTGAGTTCCAATTCGATATCCCAGTATCTGCACCTGATAACGCGAAAGATCAATCGGGTGGTGGTTTGACCGTGATTGCTTCAGGTCATACTCGCGCGGATAACATCGGTGGACTAGATGGAACCATGCACCGAGTGGCGTTTACGTTGCCTACATGGGAAGAGCTTCCAGCTGGTGGTGTGTATGAGCTAGATATGGTGTATTACTTGCCAATCTCAGGCCCTGCTAACTATGCAGTAAGCGTGAATGGTGTCGATTATGCCTTTAGCTTTGAGCAACCAGACCTACCATTAGGTGATATCAGTTCGGGTGGCGGTAACCCTGGCGATGGTGGCACAAACCCAGGTACATGTGATACAGCTGGTTTAGCGGTTTACCCAGACTTACCTCAGAAAGATTGGGCGGGTAATCCAAGCCATGCAAACACAGGTGACCAAGTGGTTCACAACGGCAGTATTTACCAAGCAAACTGGTGGACAAGTTCTGAGCCGGGCAGTGACGGTAGCTGGACCAAAGTGTGTTCATAGTATTGATTTGTTGATAGAGGTGAGAGCTTTCTATCCCCACCTCCTTAAACAAACCACTTAACGTAGAGTCAAACGCCGAACTCAATCCTGTTCGGCGTTTTTTATTCATGGTCTTACTATGTTTTACGCCCGCTATGTCCGAACGGTGAAAAAGTAGAAGGTAGTGAGCGTGTAGAGGAATAACAGATATAAAAAAGCCCAAATAGATCCGCTCTATTTGGGCTTTTTCAGAAATATTTGAAATGCTAATCGCTAATTTAAGCTTTCGCTGCTTTCATCGCTTCCGTTTTTTTTTCCTTTTGCATTTTTGCAAGGAAGTAGATGTTTACACAAGCGATGAAACCGTTGGTCGCGACCACTGGCCATGCGTCAATCATAACGCCGTATGCTGTAAAGAGAGTACAGCCAATAAAGTTAAGGACACGCAGACGAACGATATCTTTCATTGTTAATGAAATTGCGACCATAATAGATGCCGCGTAACCTAAAATTTCAACCATATTGAATTCCATTGTTTGACCCTCTTAAATTTGCCGATACTTTGTCGGTACCAATTCTTCTCTTCATGAGATGATTGAGGAAGCTCCGTGCCTCGAATGGTCTGGTTATGTTTAACGAGGTAGACTATACCAACTCTGTTTTTGTGATTAAACCCCCAAAACGGGCAGAAGTGAAGGTTAGCGATTACGCAAACGTTTAATGACCTTTCTATTAACATAATTACTATTTATGTTGGGAGGTTAATTGATATTTATTCTTATATAGGTAAGGAAGCCGCGAATGATAAAACGATCCATTTGTGCAACAAAAAGCATAAAAAAAACAGCGTTGTTGGCTTTGATAGCGATTGGACTGACAGCATGTACCACACAAGAAATGCCGCCAACGCACAATTATGGTGTGGTCACCAGCGGTGATTTTGAGTTCATGGAAAACGGAGTAACGACGTACTCGTGGCACCCTGAATCAGAGCAGGTTTACCTTTCTCAAAAATACGATGAGACCGTAGTAACCGATCTAGTGCGTGATGCGATTGAAGATCAACTCGCTACGAAAGGTTATCAACTGAATCAAAATGGTGCAGTTGGTGATGTTGTTGTCGGTTTTGGATTGGCCGAAGAATCAGAGTTAAATGATGACTCGATTTTCGATGCGATTAAGCTTTCAACGGGGGTGCCATTTTATGATGGTGACGGAAAGGTCGCCGAGAAAGGATCGCTGTACATTGCTTTTTTCGTACCTAACTCTCAGGTCGTACAATGGCAAGCATTAGCACAGTCTGGCATTCAACCTGATTTAGAGCCAAGCGAGAGCAAACAGCGTATTACTGGCTTTGTTGAAATGTTATTTAGACGCATGCCTGAGCGATAGAATTAGGCGTTGGATGCATTCGTTGAGTCAATATTAGTTGTTGAAAATATGGTCAGATCGCAGATTATACTTTTTTATTTGTAACGAATGGTACAAATACGTAAAGCAACGTAAAGTTCGCGCTTCTTTTGCTAGCATTTGTCTATACTGCTCAAAACGTTAACTTAGGTTTGATTCAATGAAACTGTTTTCCAAATACTCTCTCCCTCTATTAAGTATATTCATTGTAAGTAACGCAGCGATGGTAAGTAATGCAGCTATCGCAGCACCTTCTATAGTACCAAGCCCACCTAGCCTAGGCGCAAAAGGGTATGTGTTAATTGATTTTAATTCTGGTGATGTGCTGGTAGAAAAAAACGCACACACTAAGTTAAACCCTGCGAGTTTGACCAAACTGATGACTAGCTATGTGGCTGGGCAAGAGATGCAGCGAGGCAACATCTCTGCTGACGATCAGGTACGAATCAGCGAGAACGCGTGGGCGAAGAACTTCCCTGACTCTTCAAAAATGTTCATCGAAGTGAACACCGATGTAGCAATGATGGACCTTTACCGCGGACTGATTATTCAATCAGGTAACGATGCGAGTGTAGCGATTGCGGAACACGTTGCGGGCTCACAAGATGCATTTGTGGATCTTATGAACTCTTGGGCCACGTCTCTGAAATTAGAAAACACCCATTTTGCGAACGCGCATGGTTTAGACGCTGACGATCTTTATTCGACTCCTTACGATATTGCACTACTAGGTCGTGCGATTATTCGTGATTTACCGGATGTTTATGGCTTATACAGCGAACGCTCTTTCAGTTACAACGGCATCACACAACACAACCGTAATGGCTTACTGCGTGATAGAAGCTTGACGGTTGATGGCATGAAGACGGGCTATACCTCTGGCGCTGGCTACAGTTTAGCGAGTTCGGCGACACAAGGTGAGATGAGACTTATCGCGGTTGTTATGGGCGCATCAAGCGTTAAGAGCCGTGAGTCAGACAGCAAACAGTTGTTGAGCTATGGCTTCCGTTTCTTCGATACTCTAAACCCGCATCAGGGTGGAGATGAAGTCGCTGAAGAGAAGGTATGGTTTGGTGCTAAAGATACATTGAAGCTGGGTGTTGCAGAAGACACGTTTATCACACTACCTAAGTCAGACAGTAAAAAGCTAACGGCATCGATTGAACTTGATTCTGAGTTGAAGGCACCGATTGCAGAAGGTCAAACACTAGGTGTGGTTCATTACACAGTCGATGGTGAAGATGTGCAAACTCAGCCATTGATTGCGCTAGAGGCTGTTGAACAAGGTGGAATATTCAAACGTCTGATGGATTACGTTAAGTTGTTTTTCGCGAGCCTATTCTAAATAGGGTCGTTATTCAGCTAAAACGAGAAAACTTAATGGGCGTTGTGAGCAAATCACAACGCCCATTGTTATTTCTACATCCATGAAAACACCGTCATCTACTTTCTTTATTAGCCGTAGCGGACGGTTTCGATTACTATACGCAAAATTTAGCAGTGTAGTCACTTATGACCATAGAGATAAAGAACGTAACCGAACCTGAAGTAACTTGTGCCAATTGTCAGGCATGCTGTTGTCGTTTAGAGGTTATGATCATCACAGATACCGGCGTTCCTGAAGAGCATATTGCTTATGACGAGTGGGGCGGCGAAACCATGCTGCGCTTAGATGACGGTTGGTGCTCTGCGGTAGATAGAGAAACACTGATGTGTACTATTTACGAAAACCGACCTTGGATCTGCCGTGAGTTCGAAATGGGCTCTTACGAGTGTGTGGAACAACGCACAGATGTTATGGGGTAGGCGTCTGCAACATTGAAGCTAGTAACGAAAGTACGCTACCGGCCTGTGATAAGCACATAAAAAATTAAACTTCAGGGTTCTATATCTCAAGCAGATTTAGAACCCTGATGCGTTTAATGAGATAAAAACTCAACGAAACAATAAGTTAAACGAAATAAGAGCTTTAACGAGAAAAAGTTTTAATGGGACAAAAATTTTAGCGCGGTAATAGTTTCATAGCGGTAATCGTTTTATCGCGCTAATAGTTTTAGCACGATAAGAACAGCTTAAAACTCAGAAGGCACTTCAAATTCCATCCATTCACCGGTTGTTGGGTGAATCAGTTTTAAGTAGCCAGCATGAAGGTGAAGTCGTTCGCGTTTGTATCCGTATAAGTCGTCACCACGAATCGGTACACCAAGCCCTAATGGGTGAGCACAATGCACACGCAGCTGATGGGTACGGCCTGTTTTCGGATACAGATGAACCTTGGTTTTGCCATTATGAGTGCCAATAGCTTGCCAATAGGTGTCTGCGTTTCGGCCGTGTTCATGGCAAACCAGTTGTCTTGGTCTGTCTGTTATGTCACCGCGCAAAGGCAGGCTGATATCGCCAGATTTACCGTCGATTTCACCATCTAACAGAGCGGTGTATCGTTTCTCGACGGTTCTATCAATGAATTGCTTCTGAATGTGCTTGTTTGACTCCGCCGTGAGCGCCAAGATCAACAAGCCTGACGTCGACATGTCTAATCTATGGATGATCAAAGGCCCTGTCGCATTCGGGTAACGCGCTTTAATGCGTGTATAAACCGAGTCTTCGATAAACTTACCAGGAACCGACAAGAACTCCTCGGGTTTATTCACCACCACGATCTCGTCGTCTTCATAGACAATATCAAAAGACTTACCTACAGCAGGATTCACGATAAGCGGATTATCCTCTAATTCAATATCACTTAGCTGGTGGTCGAGGATCTCGAAGCTTTTGCTTTGGCAAACAGGGTATAGGTTTCCGTGCTGGCGAATGACAGCTGTTGGAGGTAATCCCCACCAAAACTCAGACAAAGCTAATGGCTTAAACCCGTGTTCAAAAGCAAAGTTAAGCAGCTTGGGCAGGGAACAGTCGCCAGAGCCTTCAAGAGCGTCTTTGCCATCTAACAATTCAAGTAGGCTCTTTGATTCGAGAGCTTGATTGATAAAGCGATAGTGAGAGAGACGTTGAGTTTCCAACTGTTCTGAAATGGCTTGGTGGTCTTGCTTACGGTTTTTCAGTTCGCTTTCGATCAAATCAACTTGTGATTGGCGCTCTGCGATCTTTTGCTTCCATTCGATACGAAGCGCTTTTAGGTCGCGTTTCTCTTGGCTACTTTGATTGCCCAGTTGTTTGAGCAAATTCGCCGCTGACTCTAGATTCCCCAATGCCTTTTCTTGATTGGCTTGCTCTCTGAGTTCGCTACGTTGAGCTTTATTCGCGGTCATCGCCAACTGAAAGGCTTCGATAGCTTGTGCTGATTCGACTGTTAACTCTTCAAGCTCAGCCACTAATACGTCTAGGTTGTGCGATTGTTGTAGCTTCTTAATGTCATCCGCTAGTTGTGATTGGTGAGCGAGGTTTGCACTATTGTGAGATTGAAACTGTTCTGAATCGAAGGCTGGTAGAACAAAGTTAATGTTGTTTAACTGAGAGGCCAAAGACGGATCTAACTGCAAACCTGAAAATGCAGAAAGGTACCCTAGCTCTTGAGTTGTTGGATCCTGAACAAGAAGAACAGCGTAGAGATTACCTTGCGAGGTTTCGTTTACACCACAGTCGGTGAGCGACTGTTGAAGCTGCAGCATAGCTAATTCACACGTAGGGTGCGGGGTATAGTAATACGGAAACGTAAATCGAGTGGGTAGCGATAAATCTTGGTTCGCTGATTGGTTTAAAGCGTGCAGTGGTGTGTATTGAGCAAGGTTTGCTGACATGAAGATCAAACTCTATGGCTGTTCAGTTAGAGTTCGGTATTGTTGTCGAAATGAAGGCAAATGAGAAGCCAAAGCGAAAGATAAATCGGCTTTGGCTTCATTTAGTTGCTTGTGCTTATCCTAAGTGCGTCCTAGCTTGATTGAAACTCGATCAGTTCGAGTGTTCTAGCTCTACTTGCTCTGCTTTTTGGTAAGCAGGGTGGTCAGCCAAAAGCTTACCGTATTTAGCAATGTTAGGGTAAAGCGCAGTTGCACCAAAGTTACCAACGATTTCTACGATGAACGACATCATGAAATCGGCACCTGTTAGTGTGTCTGCAACCAAGTAGGTTTTACCTTCAAGTGCATTATTCACGTAAGTTAAGATCTTTTGGTTTTCATCGTCAGCGTAGCCGCCAAGGAAATTAGTCTCACAACCGTCTTTCATCACAAAGATTTTAAGCAGCATCGGCAAAATACCTGAACTCTCAGCAAAATGTAGCCACTGTGAATATTCTACGTAGTCAGCTGTGCCGCGTGTTGGTGCGAACTTACCCTGACCGTATTTGTCGATTAGGTATTCCGTGATAGCGCCTGATTCAGTGATCACGATGCCATCGTCTTCAATGACAGGAGATTTACCCAATGGGTGAACGGACTTAAGCTCTGGTGGTGCAAGAAAAGTGACACTGTCTCGTTGGTATGGTTTGATCTGGTAATCTACCCCAAGCTCTTCCAACAGCCAGATGATGCGCTTTGAGCGTGATTTATTCAGGTGATGTAAAGTAATCATGATTCTACCTAGTTAACTAGCGGGTTCAGTTTTGAATTTATTTAGCTTCGTTTGTTTTGATAACAAGCTTACCGAAGTTTTGGCCTTCTAATAGACCCATGAATGCTTGTGGCGCCTCGTCTAGACCTTCAATTAGGTGCTCACGATAGTGCATCTTGCCTTGAGACAACCATTCGGTCATTTGAACAGCAAACTCGTTATAACGGTGCGCGTAGTCATCAAAGATAATGAAGCCTTGCATCTTAATACGCTTGACCAGCAGCGTACCCATCAGGCTAGATATGCGATCCGGGCCTTCAGGCAGTGATGTCGCATTGTATTGAGAGATAAGGCCACATACAGGAATACGAGCACCGGTGTTAAGCAATGGCATTACGGCATCGAAAACCTTGCCGCCAACGTTTTCAAAATAAACGTCGATGCCGTTGTCACATGCTTTAGCCAGTTGCTCCGCGAAGTCGTCAGCTTTGTGGTCGATACATTCGTCAAAGCCAAGCACGTCTTTCGCGTACTGACACTTCTCTTGACCACCAGCAACGCCGATAACACGACAGCCTTTTAGTTTGCCGATTTGTCCAACGGTTGCGCCTACTGCACCTGTTGCTGCTGCAACGACTAGCGTGTCGCCTTCTTTAGGTTGGCCGATATCAAGCAAGCCCATGTAAGCGGTAAAGCCAGGCATACCCATGATGCCAAGCGCGTAAGAAGGGTGCGTTGGTTCTTTTCCGAGTTTGATTAGGCCTTCACCGTTAGACACACCAAGATCTTGCCAACCTGTGTAAGCCAGTACCCATTCGCCAACTTCGTAATCAGCGTGGTTTGATTCTTCAACCTGACATACGGTTGCACCAACCATCACTTCATCAATCGCAACTGGGTCTGCGTAAGATTTAGCATCGCTCATACGACCACGCATGTATGGGTCTAGAGAAAGATAAACTGAGCGAAGTAACATCTCGCCGTCTTTAATTGTTGGTGCGGCTACTGACTCTAAACGGAAGTTATCTTGAGTCGGTGCGCCAATTGGGCGAGAAGCCAATACGATGCGGCGATTGTCTTGTTGAGTCATTGGATATCCTTAATTTTATATTATGTTCATTTGGAATTAGACCAGTCGTCTAGTCTTGTTATCTAAAAATCCCGCCGTCATCAAATTGATAAGAGGGCGGGTTATCTGTCGTCAATAAAGACTAAACACAGTACGTGGTTAGTTTTTACCTTTTAAAATCTGTTGGGTTAGGTTTAAAGCTGATTCTAAGCTGCTTGAGCTCTGGCTTAGTTTGCTTAACAAACTTGCGCCCAACCACATAGAATATAGATTTTGAGCGGTTTCATGGCTGTCTTCAACTTTAATGGAGCCATCTTCAATACCACCAGCAACACAGTGTTGTATCGTAGAGGTCACTTTTTCAGCTCCTTTTAGTAAGGCTTGACGCATAGGATCAGAAAGATCAGAAACTTCAGCACTGAGCTTAACGACTAAGCATTTATGAGCGTTACAGGTACCGTTTTCAATCTGTGACCATCGAGTGAAATAACTGATAATTCGCTGGTAATGGTTGCCTTCACCATGAACCAAAATAGTTTCAACCCTGCTGATGTAGGTCTCAAAATAGTGTTGGATCAGAGCCTCGCCAAATTGCTCTTTCGATTTAAAGTAGTGGTAAAACGACCCTTTCGGCACGTCCGCTTCTTTAAGCAATTGTGATAAGCCAACGCCGTTAAAGCCGTTGTTCACTATTAATTGGTAGCCAACATCTAAAACATGCAGGCGTGTGTCATTCGTTTTTTCGTTCATGGGCAGTACTATAAATTAAATTAGACCAGTCGTCTAGTGATCGGTTTTCGAGGGTATATTTGGTCGTTGTTACAGTAGCTAAATAGCTAAATAGCTAAATATCTAAAGAGGCTTCAAATGTTCAGATATAAAAAAGCCCCGACATAGCGCGTATGTTGGGGCTTAAATCAGTAACTTCGATTATTTGATAGAGATGAGTTCTACATCAAAAATCAGAGTCGATGATGGTGGGATAGGGCCTGAACCGCCTTTACCGTAAGCTAGAGTGCTTGGAATAAATAGACGAACTTTTTGGCCTTCAACCATGTAAGTCAAACCTTCTTGCCAGCCTTTAATTACTTGCTTAAGAGCAAATGAGATTGGCTCGCCGCGCTCAACAGAGCTGTCGAAAACAGTGCCGTCGATTAGCGTACCGTGGTAGTGAACCGTTACTTTGCTGTTCTTAGTTGGGTGCTCTGTGCCTGTACCTTCTTCAAGAACAAGGTATTGAAGACCGCTTTCAGTCGTAATCACGCCTTCTTTAGTGCCGTTTTCAATTAGAAATTGTTGGCCTTGTTCGAAGTTTTCTCCGCCAGACTTATGATTCGTCCAAGTACGGTAAATCATGAAACCCGCCAAAAGAAAGACAATGACCGGGATGACAAATTTAGACATAGTAAAACCTATTTATATTGAGTGCTGAATTTCGTAGTTAATACAAAATGTGTTAATCAGTTGACTAAAGCCGTGATTATGGTTGAGTCAAAAGGTAGTTGATCGTTTTTGCAATGCCAGCAACGTCTTGGTGACCTGCTGTTAGTACTTGGTATTTACCGTTGATGATAAAGGTTGGTACTGAGTTGATCTGACCTTTTACTGAGATCTCTTCTGCTTGCTTAACGTAGTCGAAAAGAGCGACTTGCTGTTCTTTATTCAGCTGGTATGGGCTAACCAAACCACGAGAAGTAAACGCTGTCTCTAGTGCTTGTTGACGCTGCTCAGGTGTTGCATCTGCACCCATTTGAACGGCACCAAATAGGTCGTCCATGAATGCGTGGTCAGGCGTCGCATCAAGCTGCATCACTGCTGTGTAGTAGATCATTGCGCTGATTTGAGCGCTTTCGTTGAACGTCACGTGCATCTTGCCAATAGTTTGGTCTGTTAGAGATTCAATCTCTGGAATGGCACTTTCCATTTGACGGCAGTGACCACAGTTAAGAGAGAAGATTTCAGTGATCGGAGACAAGTTAAATTCTGTTAGAGCAGTAGGAAGCGCTTCGTATTGAACGCCTTTTTGTGGCTCGTCTGTTTCACTACAACCCGCGATAATGAGTACGGCAGCGAGTGCTGTGATGAATTTAGTAAATGGTTTAAACATAATGTTTGCTCTAGCGTTGAGAAGTCGTGAGATTCTAACTATTTAGTACGAATTGGAAAACAATTATAAGGTAAATAAATGCAAACAGTTCGAACTAGCGGCTGAAGACAAGCTAGTAGACGGTTAACTGTGATCAACAGCACTTTTTGGGGTTCTGCTTTCTTTTCGTCTAAAGTTTTTCCCTCGGTGCCGATATAGACATTAGTGAATGGTTTATCTGCATGAGTGGTTGGTGAAGTAATGAGATATTTAGCGATAATGTTAAGCATAGCTTTGGCTGGGTGTGAAGCCACGTCACCAACTGACTTACTTGGCGGTGACATGCTAGAGACTGCACCACAAACCGATTACGACTTGATGCATCCTGAATGGGGTGTGGTTCAAACGACTCATGTAGCAAGCAATCGTGGGTACTCTATCCAGAGTAGCACTCATCAACACAGAACCATCACGACCAACTACGGACGTGGCGTTTCGACTAACGACCCACTGGAAGTCTTTTTAAGACAAAACCGCATCGATTTTGAAGTGTTGCCGGGTAACCATGTGATGGTAAAGCTTGAGCAGCACGTGAACTTTAAAACAGGTTCAGCATTCCCTGAGCCAGCGTATAATCAATGGCTAGATACGCTAGGCAGCTACCTTGCTCAACGCCAAGATATTGATGTGGTGATTGAAGGGCACACCGATAACACGGGCACAGATCGAATCAATGATCCGCTTTCAGAGCAGCGAGCAAAAGAAGTGAAGGCTCGATTAGAGAGTAACTACGTATCAAGTCGTTCCATCTATACTCGTGGCTTCGGTGAGTATGTTCCAGCTTGCACCAACGCTTCTGCGCAAGGCAAGGCGTGTAACCGCCGTGTTGAATTGATGCTGATTGTCACGAAGTAGTCGTTTGAACTTTCGCGCCCAATTTGAAGCGATTAACGCCAAATAACAGACATAAAAAATCCCTCACATTCGAGGGATTTTTTGTATCTGACTTTTGTTGCTTTATTGCTTATGCAAACTGCTTTTCTAAGTAAGTCACGATATCTGAAGATTCGTACATCCACTCAGTTTTACCGTCTTTTTCGATACGTAGACAAGGCACTTTCACACGACCGCCGCCAGCTTCAAGCTCAGCACGGTGTTGCTCGTTGTTTTTTGCATCACGAAGTTCAAATTGAACCGACTGACGTTTCATCGCGCGGCGCACTTTCACACAAAATGGGCACGCTTCGAATTGGTATAACGTGTGCGTTTTTGCTTGCTCATTTACTTTGCTTTGTTCTTCTTGAGAACGCTTCACACCACGTGGGCTGAAAACAAAATTCAATAACAAGATGACACGACCTAAGAACCAACGGATAAACTTCATAACTCTCTCTACATATTTAAAATTAGCGTTACAATTTGCAGCATTATATACACAAGTTTTGTCAGATGCTCGCAACAAACCGCTAATATCTATTTTGTCCGTTCGATCGTATGAGACTTAGCCACATTTAGCCCTAAACGCTTAGACAGTCGAGTCAGATTTGCTCGGTCTGTTTTCAGAACTCGCCCTGCTTGTGCCCAGTTAAAGTTGGCATCTTCCAACACCTCAGTAATGATACTGCGTTGAAAATCGTCCGTTGCACCACGTAGCCCTGCAGAAAGGTCGATCGTTGGTGTCGATAATGGTGTGTTTTTCACCTGAGTCGTCGCAATTGGCTGATCTTGGTCTAGAGGACCACAATCTTCCTTGGTGATTGTCACCAGGTTTTTATTGGTGCTGCGCGCTAACGCTTTCAATGCGGAACGACTGATCACATGCTCAAGTTCACGCACGTTACCCGGCCAACCATAACGGTTTAGGAAAGAAAGAACGTCGGAGCGGAACTTAACTTGGTTGATACCAAGCTTACGACGAGCTTGTTCTAAGAAGAAACCCGCTAATAGGCTGATGTCGTCACCACGATCTTTCAGTGCTGGCACCGCGATAGGATACACACTCAATCGGTGGTACAAATCGGCTCTGAATCGACCGTCTTCAACTTCTTGTTTTAGATCTCGGTTTGTCGCTGCCAATACTCGCACATCAATGGTTTGAATGTTGTCTTGGCCAACCGGTTGGATTTCGTTGTTTTGCAGCGCACGTAGGAGCTTACTTTGAGCGGCCAAAGGCAATTCACCAATCTCATCAAGGAACAGTGTGCCACCATCGGCTAAAGCAAATTTACCTAAGCGGTTTTTGTCTGCGCCAGTGAACGCGCCACGAACGTGACCAAACAGTTCACTCTCTACTAAGTTTTCAGAAATTGCAGCACAGTTTACGTAGACGAGTGGGTTACGTTTACGTTGAGATTGGTGGTGCAGGGTGCGAGCCACAAGCTCTTTACCAACCCCGGTGTCACCATGAATCAAGATATTAAACTCAGATGGAGCTACAACAGCGATGTCGTTCTTAAGCGCGACCATGGTGTCACTGTTACCAATCAACTCACCGCCGTCACGTTCCCACGCTTCTACGTTCAATTCTTCGAGTAATTGCTTTGACTGTTTTGCTTGATGCTCAAGTTGCGAGAAGGTCAGTGCCATCTGCATGGTTGAGGCTGCAATAGCTGCCAGTACTTCAAGGTTACGCGCCGGAATATTCGCGAAGACATCAGGTTTCAAGCTGTCTAGAGTCAGAATACCTAAGAGCTTATCGCCAAATAGCAAAGGCAAGCCCATACAAGCATGCATTGGTAAATCGCCATCATGGTCAATAAGCAAACCATCGAAAGGATCGGGTAAGGAGCTGTCAGCATCGAAACGAACAGGAGAGCGAGACGCGCAGATCTCTTCAAACCGTGGGTGTTCTGAAATGATAAAGCGACGACCGAACGTATCTCGGCTGAGCCCTTGCATTGCGATAGGTACTAGCGTGTCGCCTTGAAGGCTTAAAAGCGCGACACAATCACACGTTATGGTTTTGCGAATGGCATCGATCAGGCGATTGAAACGATCTTGATCGTTGACACCACTTGCGAGGCCAATGGTCATTTCCATGAGGGTAGATGCGGAGATATCTTGCATAAAAAACTCTAACTGTGTGTGTTTATCTACATAATAGAGTCTTATTGACTTAAAAAAAAGGTCTTTTTGACATTTTTATAAGATGAGTTTTGAGAAGAAAACCAGTAATGACGGGGATTGATAAAGTTGGCACTGATTGTGCAGAAGATACAGAGAAGCCCAATTATAGCGCTGATTAAACAGACTATTCTTGATCTCAATCAATCAGGTTGCATTAATCAGGTTTCGCGATTTTTTGAAATGAAAACGAGTCAAAATAACTCAGTTTCTAAAAATAACTAAGGTTTCAGAAAATCGATAAGTCATTCTTAATTTTTAGTAGTCAAAATGACATATAGGTCATAAGGCTCAGTGTTCGGAGTAAATTCATGCTTAACAATGCACATATCGAAATCATCAAATCTACTATTCCTCTACTTGAGAGCGCAGGCCCAGCTTTAACTCAGCATTTTTATCAACGTATGTTCACGCATAACCCTGAGTTGAAAGATATCTTCAATATGACTCACCAAAGAACAGGTCGCCAAGGCGTAGCACTGTTTGAAGCTATCGCGGCATATGCAAAGAACATTGAAAATCTAGCAGCGTTAACAACTGCCGTTGAACGTATTGCTCAGAAACACACAAGCTTTAACATTCAACCAGAGCACTACCAAATTGTTGGTTTGCACCTGATTGAGACATTACGTGAACTAGCTGCTGACGCCTTTACTCCAGAAGTGGAAGAAGCATGGACAGCCGCTTACCTATTCTTGGCGCAAGTATTCATCGATCGTGAAGCTGAACTTTACCTACAGCGTAAGCAAGCTGTTGGTGGTTGGGAAGCAGCGCGTGCGTTTGTGATTGCAGACAAAATCGAAGAGTCAGCGCTAGTAACAAGTTTTATCCTTCAGCCAAAAGACGGCGGTGAAGTTCTGGATTACACACCAGGTCAATACATCGGTATCGAAGTGAAACCAGAAGGCTCTCAATACAGCGAGATTCGTCAATACTCACTGTCTGATAAGCCAAACGGCAAGCAATACCGTATTTCTGTTAAACGTGAAGGACAAGGCCAAGAGACACAAGGCGTTGTATCTAACCACCTACACGATAAGGTTGCTGTTGGTGATGAGGTTAGCCTATACGCACCAGCGGGTGACTTCATGTATCAAGAGCGCAGCAAGCCAGTAACACTTATCTCTGCAGGTGTTGGTGTAACGCCAATGCAGTCTATGCTTGAGTTCCTAAACACGGAAGATAAAAACGAGCCAGTACTTTACCTTCACGCTTGTGAGAACGTAGGCCAACACTCTTTCACGACTCGTGTTAAAGATATTGTTGCCGACAAAGGTTGGGAAGCGAAAACGTGGTACATGAACAAAGATGAATCTGCATGTGAAAACACGCATCAAGGTCAAATGGATCTAGCGTCTATCTCTGATACTAAAGGCTTTGAAGAGAGCGATTTCTACATCTGTGGTCCTGTTGGTTTCATGAAGAACATCGTAGAGCAGCTAGATGCAATGAAAGTTGACCGTTCACGCGTTCACTACGAAGTATTCGGCCCTCACGCTAACTTCTAATAGGTCTCGGCATTTCTAGTAACACTCGCCTGAACTATTAATACCTTGCCTATTCAAAGGCCTCACAGTGTGAGGCCTTTTTGGGTTTGGTTGGTTTTGTCTGACATCATCGACTACTGCAGAACACGATGGTTCAGCTAAGATCTTTTCGCTTCTATCTAAGAACGTTTCATCTTCTTGGACATGTAGTCGGAATCGAAAAACTCAGGCCAGTACATTTTTACGTAACCACCGGCAACCCAAATCACTAGAATGGTGGCGATGGTTAGCTCAAAGAAACCAAACTTGTGTAGCCAATACCATTGTGGGTATTCCGCGCCGAAAAATGTAGTTAGACGATGCATGGCAATAGCGCTGATCACAGATGGGAAGGTGACGGCAGCAATCGAAGGTTGGAACTTCAAACGCATCAGGCGGATGTAACACAAGTAAATCAACAAAGTCATGGTGATGGCAATGCCCGCCAATGCACCTGTTAGAATCGGGTCTGGGTTGTCGAAGTTAACCAAGTAAGCGGCTAAAGATAAGTTAACCGGAGCTGCCATGATAGCGAGTGTTGGTCTTGCTCGGCGAGGAAGATTGCCTTCGAACACCAAGCGGTACAACACCACTGGCAACATAAGGAAATAGATACCAATACAAGTGACCGCAAGTGTTTCTGAAAATACGGTGTGCCCGAACTGTGTGCCAGCTAAGGAACTGCTGATCAAACCGACCGGATACAGAAACCAACTCGGTACAATGTTCGACATTTTGAAGTTGATGATCTGAAAACTGAAGAACAACACCATCATGGTAAAGTGCAGCAATAGCGCGCAGAACCAAACTGGGTAGGCGATAGCTGGCGATATCTCGGCTAAATAGTCGCACAGAATCAGTAAAGCCATGCTCATTGGTGCCATCAAGCTTCCGCTTAACGGGTGGCGAATATCATTAAGGAAGGTATTAAAGCTCGTTAAATAGCGCAGTAAAACAGGCAGCAATAATAGCGCGCCGAATGCAGCGAGGTAGGGACGAATTATCTCACCAATGCCCGGGATATATAACGCCCAAGCTTGTCCTAACCCAATAACGCCAAGTGCTAAAGACGCCTGAGATGGCGGCACATTTTTTACTTGGGTTAATCTTCTCCAGTTCAACGACTTGCTCCGACTTAGTTAATTACAGAATATTGGACTATTTGCCTTAGTTAGAGTGTGTAGGTCTTCCATCAATAGATTTTGAGGGCACTCAACTAATTTTGAGTGGATGATACCAAGTTTAACGTTTGCTTTTTTGATTTTGATACGGAATCGGGAGATTAAGCACGTTGAATGTGTGCTTTTGTTTCATGAGTCATTTGTAATTAACGTACTTCCTCTTGTTGAGGGAGATCTTGTTGTCTTAGTTTTTCGTTTTTCAGCGTACGGTTAAGCAGTTGACTGTAAATTGGCTGCCCACCTAACATTTGAGCAATGATTACCGCACCTAAGCAGGTGATGATCAACGGCAGGATCAGGTAGTAGTTATTGGTCATTTCGATAACCAACAGTATGCCAGTGATAGGCGCTCGCACGGTGGCGGCAAATAATGCTCCCATGCCAGCAATTGCAAACATACCCGGTTCAATATTCAGTTCGGGAAAGAATGCCGCTGCGATAAGCCCGAACGCATAACCAAAGAGTGTTCCTAGCGCAAGCATTGGTGCAAAGATACCGCCTGGCGCACCAGAGCCGAAACAAAGCAGGGTAGTGAGGACTCGGCCTAAGAAAATCAACAACAACACATTGGCGCTGTAGCTGCCATTCGTGATGTTCGGGATGATACCAATACCACCACCAGTTAATTCAGGTATATAAAGGAGCAACAAGCCAAAGCAACCGCCAAGTAGGGTGCCTGTCATCAAGTAGCGTTTACGGTCATTCTTGTGGATCGCCACAAACAGGTCTTGGGAAAGCGTAATCAGTTTATTGAAAATCACACCAAACAGGCCGAACAACACACCTAATAATAAGAATAACCAAAGTGCGTCGAGTTCAGGCGGCTGGTACTGAGGCATTGTGATAACGGCAGATTGGCCATTGATAGAACGAAATACAATGTTGGCTGAAACTGCTGAGATGATGACGGCTTTGATTGATATGAGTGAGTAGCGAAACTGCGGTCTCATCTCCTCGACTACAAACATGATGCCTGCCAGTGGTGCGTTGAATGCGGCGGCTAAGCCACCAGCGGCACCTGAAGCCAACAGTGAGTGGCGAGTGTCATCATCTTTGACTCGAAAGATATCGGTGACCATGCGACCAATACTGCCGCCCATTTGAACGGTTGGCCCTTCGCGGCCTAAAACCATACCAGAGCCTAACGCGCCCATGCCGCCAAAGAATTTTACGGGTAATACTCTCCACCATCGAACAGGGCGCATGCCGTCCATTGCCCCTTCGATTTCAGGGATACCTGAACCGGCAGCTTCTGGAGCAAAACGGTGAACGAGGAAATAGCCAATAAAGGCAAATGCCGCACTAATAAGGAAAGCAGCAAGCCACAATGGTAAATGGCTACCGATTTCATCTTTCAGCCAATCGGTACGAGTTTCTGTGATGAAATGAACCGCAACTTCGAAATAAGTACCCACAACGCCCGCAAGTACACCCACAATACAAGAAAGAAAGAGAACGGAGGCTGGGGTCTTATCTCTTGAGAGAAATTGATTGATAGCATCCCTTGGCATTTTTGCTAGTAAGGACTGCTTAATTTTCTCTCTTCTGGTCATAGAAATAAGTTTCCTGAATGAGTTAAGGCGGGGTTGCATTAAATTATACGCTTCCTCTGCATATCCTATAGCAACAAAGATGAAAAGTTGAATTTCATTTATGGAATGTGCGTGTTACATAAATGGAATCTATGGTCAATAGTGGAATCACCGTCACAGTTTTGATCGATTCTCTGGCGGCGGCTTGAATATCCCCAAAAATGAACCATAGTTAAATCGTAAAGCAACATAACGAACCGCAAGGAGAAGTGAGGTTTTACACACAATTTGGATGGATTCAGAAACAAAGTTTTAGTTCCTCGTTAAATGTTCAGGTCGATATTTAAGGCTTCCTGATTCGCGAACTCACGATTGAGTAACGAGGGTGAGGCGTACTGAGTAAGTACGCCTTTAGTTCGTCTGGAGCATCCCATTTTCATCGTTCCCCCCTTTTCTAGTGACACCCATACAACTTCTGGCTTAAATCATTCTCCGTATAAACAAGCGATTGGGGTCAATTTCTCCGTGATTGTGTATATACTCCCTTAAAAAGGAGAACTGATATGACTAAAAAAGTTCCTACAAACATCATTACGGGTTTCTTGGGTGTTGGTAAAACGACAGCCATCTTAAACCTGCTAAAAAATAAACCTGAGAATGAAAACTGGGCTGTTCTGGTTAATGAATTCGGGGAAATCGGCATTGACGGTGCATTGATGACAGATCAAGGCGCTTTGATTAAAGAAGTGCCGGGTGGATGCATGTGCTGTACTGCGGGCGTGCCTATGTCAGTGGGTATTAATGCCTTACTTCGCCAAAAGCCAGACCGTTTATTGATTGAGCCGACAGGGCTTGGTCACCCTAAACAGGTTATAGCGACACTGACTTCCGATCAGTACACACCATATGTCGATTTAAAAGCGACGCTTGGTTTGGTTGACCCACGAAATCTGTCTAATGAAAAGTACACCTCGAATCAGAATTTTAATGATCAACTAAATAGTGCAGATGTGATTCTTGGTACTAAGGTTGACCTTGTTCATTCTGAAGACATCGATGTGTTCAATGATTGGGTGACGGATCAAACGCCAGCAAAAGTCTTCCATAAGCTAATTCACGATGGTGAAGTGCCATTGGAAGTGTTAGACATTGAAAGAGTATACGGCAGTGCTTCATCTCATATTGAAGCGCATCATCACGATCACGCTGAACAAGAGCCTCAATTCCAACTTCCTCCTGGTGAAGCTTTCATCCGTAAAGAGAATAAAGGACAGGGCTATTTCAGTTGTGGTTGGTTGTTTGGCGCAGAGCATAAGTTCGACTTCGATGCGCTATTCTCTATGTTGTCAGATCTAATGGCCGAGCGTGTAAAAGCTGTCGTGAACACCGACCAAGGTTGCTACGCATTCAATGTGGCGAATCAAGTCGTGTCTGTGAACGAAATTACGCTTGATGGCTTTGAATCTCGACTGGAAGTGATCGACTCGCAGCTCATGCCATGGGGCGATCTCGAGCAGATTCTACTCAAGCTGTGTGGCATCAAATAGCCCTGTTTTTGCTGTTTGAACCAAGGATCTTGGTGTTTACCTCGTTGAAGGCGGGATAAACACCAGATTAAATGAGAAAGTTTGCGTTATATCACGATAAATGTGAGATAAATCACTCTAATTACTTTATAGTGCTCGGCTGAAATAAGAATGTAGGCTGTCTGCTTAAGGAACCCGTAACAATGTCATTTTCCTCTCAAGGTTTTGCTCCTGAATTAGTCAAAGCGTTGACTGAGTGTGGTTATGAAAAACTCACTCCAATTCAACAAAAAGCGATTCCAATGGCTCGTAAAGGCCATGATATTTTTGCTACTGCTCAAACCGGTACGGGTAAAACAGCGGCATTTTCATTGCCTGTTATCCAACACCTTTTGAACAGCGGTAAAAAGGCGTCTAGAGGAACGGCTCGCGGCCTTATTCTTGCTCCAACTCGTGAGCTTGCTGCGCAGATCGCTCAAAACATTAAAGACTACGTTAAATACACAGATCTAAGTGTTTCTGCGGTTTACGGTGGTAACAAGATGTCTTCACAAGTTCGTCAACTAGAACTGGGTGTGGATATTTTGGTTGCAACACCTGGCCGTTTAGAAGAGCACTTAGAAGCGGGTAACGTGTCTATTGCTAACCTAGAATTTCTAGTATTTGATGAAGCTGACCGTATCCTTGATATGGGCTTTATCAATGCCGTTCGTAAGATCATGTTGGATGTAGAAACATCACCGCAAATCATGATGTTCTCTGCAACGACTTCTACTCAGTTAAACCAACTGTCTGTTGATATTCTGCGTAAACCAAAACGTATTAGTGTTGAGCGCGAAAACTCAACGGCTGCTACTGTCGGCCACGTGGTTTACCCAGTGGATCAAGAGCGTAAAACAGAACTGCTTTCTGAGCTGATTGGTCGTAAAAACTGGCGCCAAGTGCTTGTTTTTGTTAACTACAAAGAAACAGCGAACGATGTAGTTAAAGAGCTTAAGCTAGACGGCATTAAAGCAGTACTGTGTCACGGTGATAAAGCGCAAAGTGCTCGTCGTCGTGCTCTAGACGATTTTAAAGAAGGTAAAGCGCGTGTAATGGTAGCAACCGACGTTGCGGCTCGTGGTCTTGATATCGAAGGCTTACCACACGTAATTAACTACGACATGCCTTTCCTAGCAGAAGACTATGTTCACCGTATTGGCCGTACAGGTCGTGCAGGTAAGCAAGGTCACGCTGTCTCTTTCGTTAACCGCGAAGAAGAGCTGACTGTCGTTCAAGTTGAAAAACTGATTCAACAGCGCATTCGTCGTGTTGAACAACCGGGTTATGAACCGAAGAAACGTGATGCTTACATCGAGAAGCTGAACACTAAATCGGCTTACAAAAACCGTCAGGGTCGTAAGAACAACGCGAACGAAGAGCCACAAGATCAAGCAAGCGCTGAACGTCGTTTGACTATGATGAAGCGAATTAAAAACCGTCGTAAGTAATTACGGTTGGTGATTGAAAAGAGCCACTGTTATGTGGCTCTTTTTGTTTGTATTGATCGCAATATTGTTTATTGTCATTACTGCTTCGTTTCAACCTCGCTTCATTTCAAGCCCGATCAAGAAACAAGAACTAATAAATAAAAACAAGTCGATAAGGTAATAATATGGATAGCGCACTACTTTGGGCTTTTATTCCCACGTTTTTCTTCGTGTCAATCACGCCCGGTATGTGTATGACTTTGGCGTTGACACTTGGAATGAGTGTTGGATACAAGCGTACATTATGGATGATGATCGGTGAACTGGCTGGTGTCGCTGTGGTTTCTATTGCCGCGGTATTGGGTATCGCTTCGATCATGTTGAATTACCCATGGCTATTTACGGGCTTTAAATTTGTTGGTGCGGGTTACCTGTTTTATTTAGGCGTTCAGATGTGGCGTTCGAGAGGCAAACTGGCGATCAGTACTGACAACCAAACAACAAAAGTCAGCAATGATTGGGACTTGGTGGTTCAAGGTTTTGTCACTGCAATTGCGAACCCAAAAGGCTGGGCGTTTATGATTTCTTTGCTGCCTCCTTTTATTAACAGCAATAAAGACTTAGCACCGCAGTTACTCATTCTCGTGTCGATCATTCTGGTTTCTGAGTTTGTTTGCATGACTTTATACGCGACCGGCGGTAAGAGCTTAAAACATATGCTCGGCAAGGCGGATAACGTTAAGTTGATGAACCGTATTGCTGGTACGTTGATGATGGGTGTTGGTGTGTGGCTGTTCGTGAGTTAATTCTGAAAAGCGATAACGGTTAGAGATCTCCGACTCAGTCGTCCCTCCTTCTCGAGGATGACTAGAGCTTGGTATGACGAGCTCTTTGGATGATGATAAGTTTTTAAGGCTTGGTTCCTTACTTAAACCGAAGAATGCATAGAATATAAAAAGAGCAATAGGGCATTTGGCCTTATCGCTCTTTTTGATTTTACTGAGCTAGCGAACAGAAACTAGATAACAGAAATGTTTCTGATCTTAGCTAGATTTGCGTATTAAACCGCGATTTCACCGCCGTCTTCACGACGAATCACAACCGTAGATGCTCTTGGACGAACATTGCCTTGAGTTTGTGCTGTTGCATCTTCAGACGATGGCCAGTTTGCAGGGTGTTGAATGTTCACAAACAGTGATTTGAAATCTGGGCTGATGGTAAAGCCAGTCACTTCACAACCGTTTGGACCCACAAAGAAGCGTTTAAGCTGTGCTTGGTTGTTTGCATCAATCACCGCACTGTTGCCGTTGTCATCCGTTAACTGAGATGGAACCACTGCCAGCATTTGGTCATTGGTGTAGCCAGTTACTTCGTCTGCGCCGTTATCTGTCTGAATCCACAAGATGCCACGAGCATCAAACGCTAAGCCGTCAGGGCTCGCGAATTGGTTCATGTCTGTTAGACCAGAGCGGTTAATAGACTTGTCTTCCACTGCTGGTGAACCAAATACGAAGATATCCCAATCGAACTCGCCTGCCGTTTTGCCTTCATCCCAACGGATAACATGACCGAACTTGTTGTCTACGCGAGGGTTCGCAGAGTTCGCTTCTTTACGCTTGTTGTTATTAGTCAGCGTTAGGTAAGCCGTACCCGTCATTGGGTCAACAGAGCACCATTCAGGGCGATCCATTGGCGTTGCACCAACAAGGTCGGCAGCGCCTGCTGTATTGATGATAAGCGCTGCTTGAGAGTCAAATGAATCACCTAGCTTACCGCCGTTTGTAGTCTTGCTGCCCAACGTTAGTGGTAGCCAAGTACCTGAACCATCATCGTTGAACTTAGCCACATACAGCGTGCCTTTATCCATGTACTTGTCACCCGCACTTAGGCGATTACTCGGTTCTGCGTCACGCGGGTCCCATTTCTCTTCAGAAACAAATTTGTATAGGTATTCAAAGCGAGAATCGTGACCAGAGTAGAATACGATTGGCTCGCCTTCGGTCAACTTACCAAACGTACAGCCTTCGTGACGGAAACAACCCAGTGCAGAACGTTTCTTAGCGCGAGAGTTTGCTGTGTATGGGTCGATTTCAACAATGTAGCCGTGACCGTGTGCTTCGTTACGGTAATCGTCCATTGCTGACTCACCTGTTGGTGTTACGTCAAAGCGAGCAAATTCGTCTAGGCGTTCTTGTTTGTCACCAGAAAGTGTGTCCCAACCGTAACGTGTTTTGTCGGTAGCGATACCAATACGTTCTTGCGCTGGTGTTGTCTCGCCTTTGTTAACGAAATAACCCGGCCAGTTTTCTTCACACGTTAGGTAAGTGCCCCATGGTGTGTAGCCATTACCACAGTTGTTCAACGTGCCACGAGCTTGGCTGCCGTCTTGTGAGAACTTGGTTTTGGTAAATTCACTGTGTGCAACAGGACCAGACAGATCCATTACGGTCGCGCCTGTGTAGCGGCGGTTCAGAGGATCGTTATCGACCATCACCCACTGGTTGCCATCAAGTTTTACACGAACCACACTGACGCCGTGAGCGTTGATCTCTTTGCGAACTTCATCAAGGCTAGGGCGGTTGCCTTCATCGTATGTAGGGCCATTAGCGTGAAGTGCTTTTTGGTCGATGTATTCGTGATTAATCACCAACAAACCGTCGTTGCTGTTGCCATTAAGCGGGAAGAAGTGCATGCCGTCGTGGTGCATGCCCAGTGAGTTTGCTTGATCTTGTGCGTTGTTGGTTCCATCTTTTAACCAAGCATTGCCTTGTTTGTTAAGTGGCGTGCCCCAAGGAACCAATACTTGTGCTGTATAGCCTTTCGGTACGACAACACTGTCAGTCAATGAGCCTTTAACCGATTCGAATGCAAGTGTAGCAGTGCTTTTTTGCGGTGCGCTATATGATGCTGTCGCCGCGTGCGCTGTGCTGTGGCCTGCTAAACCAAAAGCACCAAACGCCGTCATTGCACTGATGCCTAAACCGCCTTTGAGAACATTTCTTCTTGAAAGGTTCGCATCTAAAACTTCTTCGAAGGGTTTGTTTTTGCTCTTATTAAAACGAGTGCTATCAAATGTTTCCTTGCTCATCTTTACTGCTTCCTATTGGCTGATTTTATTATTCGTTATTCATGACTTACCCACCTACTAACTAATTGGTTAATAAGTTGGGTCAATGTGTGACTAATCGTGAAGCAGTTAAGTGACAGATTTTTATAGATTTGATTAAGGTTTTGTTTCTGTAGCACGATTTTTGCCATTAACACCCTTGTGTAATACAAAACTCTTGGGGATTGATGTGGAACTGTGTATAAATGCTTTATCAAACGAAAAGAGAGGCAGTTATGAAATTAGATAAAATCGAAAACAAAAATCGTCGCCTACGCAAAAAACTATACCTAGGTGAATTCGCGATTCTGGGTTTTGAAGTAAGCTGCAAGACATCGATTACTGATTTTGATCAATACGATGTGTTCATTGATGAGTTCATTGATTTCATCGACAGCATCGGTCTATGCTTTGGTGGCGGTGGCCTAGAGCTGTTTGAAGGTTTCTTATGTTCTATCGAGCGTTACCGATCAGTAACTGAAGCAGAACAACTGCAAGTTGCACAATGGCTTGAAGCGCGTGCTGAAGTAACGAAAGTTGAAGTAAGCGAGCTTATTGACGCAAACTACGCGTTCTAAATTGATGTTGTACTGTTAGCTCGATTGAAAGGCCAAATACGGCTTAGGAAAGAGTAACAACAGTACGCTAGAATAAAGGCCGAATCGTTAAATCGATTCGGCCTTTTTGCGTTTTATTCGTTCCATTTCTATTCTTTATCTTCTTTTCTATCCCTTCTGACGTAAATGATAAATTGATATTTTTCGATTAAATATTAGGACTTTATCGCTATTTTTATTTGCAGTAATAAGTTTGGATAAACTTGTGAGAGTTTTATGAGAATTCAATGAAGTTGCTGATAGATTTGATCGTCATTCTTAGAGTCAACAACACCACAGTTCGTTCTGGCAAAGGTAACGGTATATCGCTGTTATTCGTTTTGTTGGCAACGATAGGACTCGATAAAGGATGGAATCAAAATGAATAAACGTACTCAAATCAGCTTAGTGATCAGCTCGGCTATGTTGGCCTTCGGAGCGGCTCAAGTTCAGGCTGCTGAGCTTGAAGTCACTGTCACTAATGCAACGAAAGGGATCTACTTTACGCCTATCTTAGCGGCGGCTCATGACTCAAGCTTGTTCATGTTTAGAACGGGTGAAACGGCTTCTTCGGAACTAGAGTCCATGGCCGAAGGTGGCGATATTTCAGGTTTATCTGGTGTCATTGCCAACGCGGGAGGCGTGGTGGTTGAGAACCCAGCGGCCGGCATCCTCAATCCAGGCGTCGCAACTACGTTTGATATCAGTATTGGTGATTTAGAGTACCTATCATTGGGTGCAATGTTGCTGCCGACAAACGACGGCTTTGTTGGTCTAGATAGCTGGAAGATCCCAACTCAAGCGGGCACCTACAAAGCGACTCTAAATGGTTATGACGCAGGCACAGAAGCCAATGATGAGCTGGCGGGCAGTATGCCGAACCCTCCATTCATTACCTTTGGCGCTGGTGGCACAGGTGTAGAAACGGCAGTATCAAACGCTAAGGTTCATATTCATCCAGGTAACATTGGTGATGGTGATGCGGCGGGCGGCATCAGTGACCTCGATAGCAGTAGCCATCGATGGTTAAACCCTGTTGCAACTATCACCATTGTTGTGAAGTAAGGGGGATGTATGAAAGCTAGAATTCTATTTATCGCTGCATCAGTAGCTGTGTTAGCGGGTTGTCCGGACGATGACGACGATTACTATCGCTATGATGTGAGTGTTACTAACCTCACCCCCAATCAACCAATGTCACCACTCGCGGTGTTGACTCACAATACGAATTTTGATCTGTTTGAAGTTGGGCAAAGTGCCTCTGTCGATCTGGAATACTTGGCGGAAGGGGGTAGTAATGCACAATTGCTTGCGCTCAGTGACAGTGACGCCAATGTTTATCAAGGCACCTCAGGCAATGGACTGATTCTTTCAGGTGAGCAAGACACGGTGTCGATTCGTGTCGACCCAAATCAAGAAGGATATATCTCAGTTGCTTCCATGTTGGTGAACACCAATGATGCGTTTGTCGGCGAATCCGGATTATCGCTCAAGTCATTAGCGGTGGGTGATACCTTTACCATGAACATGAATGTTTGGGATTCGGGAACTGAGCTGAACGATGAGCTTGCTGCAACCATTCCGGGACCAGCAGGCGGTGGTGAAGGTTTTAATACCACACGAGACGACACCGATATAGTGAGTTTTCACTCTGGCGTAATCAGCCAAGATGATGGCCTTACGACCTCTACTTTAAGTGCAAATCATCGTTTCCTTAACCCCGGTGCAAGAATCACCATTACTCGAACTCAGTAACAGGTTGAAAGCACGATGAAAGAATTCCTGCTCTGTTCCGGTCAATTGAAAGGTGGGCGGACTCAGAATAGAGCAGGGATCATGAATAGTGCTGCGGTAAATTTGATGGCAAACATATTGTTGGTTGAAGACGATGATGACTTGGCTGAACTGGTGCAGATGCATCTTAAGTTCCAAGGGCATAACGTAATCAGAGCTAATGTGATTGAAAAGGCTCAGGCGCTCTATAAAGAGGGTCATTTCGATTTGATCGTACTGGATCGTGGCTTACCAGACGGTGACGGACTCGATTTCTGTCGAATGTTGCGTCAGCAAGAGGATTGGACGCCAGTACTCATGCTAACCGCAAGAGACGCTGAGTTAGATAAGGTGTCAGGCTTAGAAGCCGGTGTTGATGACTACATAACGAAACCTTTCAGCGTTCTCGAGTTTCAAGCAAGAGTGAGGAACGTGCTTCGCCGTTTAAGCCATGTCGAATCAGCGACTCAAGAGGTTGTGACAGCAGAATCGATTATGAATTTTGGTGTGCTCACTATTCAACCTGAACGCCATCAGGTGTCACTCAATAACCAAGACGTACCGCTGACAGCTACCGAGTTTACCTTACTTCATTTCTTAGCAACCCGCCCGGGGCGTGTGTATAGCAAAGACGAGCTGCTCGATCATGTTTGGAATACTCATCACTCTGGCTATCACCATACCGTGTGTAGCACAGTCAACCGTCTAAGAACCAAGCTTGCGATGCCGAATAGTGATGATGATTTCATTAAAACCGTTTGGGGTGTTGGTTATAAGTTTGAGTCGAAAGCTTAGGCCTATGTGTCGCGTCCGAAGTTTACTAAAAGGCCAGTAAGACCTAAGAGCCATCGAGGAGAGAACATGAGTTTCAAATCGCGTTTAGTGTTGTTCACCAGTTTGTGGTTTCTGCTCGTGAGTGTGGTGATTGCTTATACCTATAATTGGCAAAAAGAGACCATAGAACAAAGAACTAAGCAGAGCTTACACAAAGAGCTCGCGGTTCATATGCGCGATGATAACCCTCTGATGATAGGGACTGACTACAACCCCAAAGCCCTTAAATCCATATTTCATACCTTGATGTTGATTGGTCCCGATTTCGACATTTATTTTCTCGACAGCCAAGGAAACATCACGACGCACGCTGCGCCAGAAGGCACTGTGTTAGCCAACCAGATAGACTTAGCACCCATTCAACAGTTTTTAAACGACGAGCCTTATCCCATTCTGGGGGAAGATCCGATAAATCCGGGGGCTCGCAAGGTATTTTCCGTGGCAGCGATTGAAGAGCTAGGTTCGACCGTTGGCTATCTGTATGTGTTGATTGGCAGTAATCGCCATACCGTGATTGCTAATTCGCAAGTCGACACACCTTATATGGCGCTAGCAGGACTTATGCTGATCTCTATCTTAGGTTTTGCGATTGGGGCTTACCTGCTCGTGAAGCGCAGCCTCTTAAACCCTATCGAAGAAGTTACAAACAAGCTGCAACAACAAGCAGAGCAAGATTTTCGATTGGACCCGAACTTCATTCATCAAGTACCAGAATTGGTGCCGATTGCACGCTCGTATCAGTTGATGGCGAAGCACATTCAACAGCAATTTTTGCAACTTGAATATCAGTCGTCACACCGCAGACAAAGCTTATTACAGCTCAGTCATGATTTGAAAACGCCATTGTCGAGTGTATTGGGGTATCTAGAAACGTGGAGGATTCAAAACCCACATTCGGATCCACTCATAGATGTGGCATATCGCAATGGCAACAAGTTATCTGAACAGCTCCATTCGCTGTTAGATAGCGCCAAGAAAGATAACCCGGTACCCACATATCAATACGCTTCAATCGATTTCAATGGGCTGATGAGCGAATGCTTAGAAACGATACAAAGCAAATATCGCCATAAAAATGTTGAGTTGAACATTAATATGCCTATTGGAATCAAGGCTGTGGGTGACAGTGATCTGCTTGAGAGGTTGATTTTGAATCTGTTAGATAATGCATTGAGGCATAGCCCAAGTGGCACTGTGGTGTCGTTAGATGTTGGTTTTGAAGCGGATTCCAAACGGGTGAAGGTGGTGATTCATAATGAGGTTGAACTGGAAGCGCCGAATGGTTCTTTGGGAATAGGAACCAAGATCGCGCAGTCGATACTGATGTTACATCACAGCGTGCTAGAAACAACAAAGGCAGAGAACTCCTTTCAGCAAAGCTTTTATTTGCCTTCGGTATAGCTCTGTCTGCCTTCGTTTAGCTCGATGTATACTTACGTAGAACTAACGTTAGGCGTCTTTTCTGTCTTCGTTGCCTTCGTTGCCTTCGTTCACTTTCGCGTAGAAGTGAAGTAGCTCAGTTAATTCTTTAACCCAGCCAAACGCATCTTTAGGTGCGTTGTTTAAGATCTTTTCTACTTTCTCACAGTGCACTTCGATTGCGATTGCTTCTTCAAGGTTGAAAGAAATTGAGTAGAAGTGCCAAAGCAGTAGGCGAGTCATTCGCTCGATGTTCTGTTGCGAGTTATCCGACTCTGAGAAGGCGAGGTTCACTTCACCAAGCGCGATAGCGGTCATTCGAAGCATTGCGTCAAATTTTGCTGATTGCATGCGCTCTTCGCTGGTGACTTCTTCTTGCTCGAACGTAAACAATTCCGTCATTGCATCTTCAGGAACAAGGCGATGAATCATTCTTAAACTAAATTCTTCTAGTTCATGGCGAGGCATGGTGATTAAGCAATTTAAGGTGTAGTCGCGTTGCATGGTGTTCTCTTGGATCTGCAAAAAGGTCGGACAGTTTAATGGAGAAGCGAGCTCAGAAAAAGCAGATTTTAGATAAGCCTACGTTTGTGGGCTTATCTGTGTACTACAAGCCCTAAAATCGATGCTTAGGGGAACTGTATTTAGGTTTGAACGCAGTATCAGGCTTTGCTATGGCTTGGCGGTTGGTACTGCATCGACTGGTCGTTTCTCATGAATATGTTGCTCGCGACCAAACTGCCGATGCAAATAGAACCAAGGGCGAGCCAAGTCATCGCATCAGGAATCTCGTTGAATAGTGGGATCGCCAACAAGGTCGCCACTGCGGGTGTTGCACTGCCAAAAGCGGCAGAGCGTTCAGCCCCTAAGGTATTAACCGCATAAAGGTAAGTGAACGCAGCGATTAAACCCGCCCCAACGCCTTGCACTGTTGAATGAACGGCAAGCTCCGTGAAGGGCCAATTAGCGATTGGTGTGTCCATTAGGTGGCTTGGGAGGGTTCCAGTCAGGATTAGGACGAGTAAAAGCAAAGTAGAACAGAGAGAAATAAAACCGGCACTGACTAACGCATTAAGATTAGCGACACGGGCTGAGATGGTGAACATCGCCCACATTAAGCTTCCGCATAAAAACAACAAATGACCTTTGGTGTATTCGAAGTTGAAGCTGCTTAAGCTACTCCCTAAAAACAACAGTATGCCGAGCAAAACCAAACCTAAACCAACAACACGATGTCGGCTGAGTGGCTGCTTAAAAAAGAGTACCGCAATTCCTGTAACGAACAGAGGAAGCGTGCCCGGAACAAGAGCACTGCCATGAGATACCGGAACAAACTGCATGGCCGTTCCGGCAACAAGCAGATAAGGTAATCCGCTACCTACGAACATACCCGTTAGATACCGTTTAGGGACGACGGCAATTGCGCTGCGTGCTTTCCACATCAAAGGCAATAACACCAAAGCCGGTATGAGAAATCTTGTGAGAGCGATATCGGCAGGTGTTAAATCTGAATTTGCGCCGCCTTTAAGAGAAAGAAAAAAGCTCGCCCAAATGAGTAGGGTGACAGTAATAGATAAGTAGCCAAGATTCATAATATAGAAGGAGAGTGGGTGATGACTCATTATGGAACAGTTGGTGTGCCACAGGTTGGCAAGTTTTGGCTAAACTTGAACTATCGTTGATGATTTCTGCTAATATTCACCAAATAATTAACGGATTTAACTAATGTTTGGCATTTACTATGGATAGAATTGATAGGCATCTTCTCGAACTGCTACAAAAAGATGGCAGGTTAACCACGGCTGAACTTGCTGATGAAGTGGGTTTATCACCTTCGCCTTGTGCAAGACGAGTCAAAAGGCTAGAAGAAAAGGGCATTATTGACGGTTATCGTGTGAGCTTGTCACGAGAACAAGTCGGCATCGCAATGAGTGTGTTTGTTGAGGTGAGCCTAAACAACCACCAAGAAGTGTCGATAGATAAGTTTGAGGCGGCTGTTGTAGAGATGGAAGAGGTGATCAGTTGCCACGTTGTATCTGGGGCTTATGACTATTTGCTAGAAGTGGTTAGCCCGAACTTGATGGCCTACGAGGCATTTACAAGAAAACTTCAAAGGCTCTCTAACGTGAAAGATATTCATACCCACCTTGCGATAAGACAAGTAAAAGGCAATGCACCACTGCCAATTTATACCGATTAAGCCAAACTCTGAGCAGTAACACGAAGGCAGAATGAGCTGAAAACGAAATGGTTTACTCCTGAAGTAGAAGCGCGGTCAATATCAAAAATCATCCATTAAGTGTCAGGCTTCAGGCAATAAAAAACGGAGCACCTCGTGAAAGGTACTCCGTATATGATAGGTGCAAAACTTAGTGATACTTAAAGTTAGAGATTGAACAATCCCCAGTTTGTGCATTAATTCTGAATGAAAAAGCATGTGAATGATAATCCACGCCGTCATTCCAAATTGTCTCTCCAAATATCTTACATAGCTCTAGCTCACTTACTGAACCGAACTCTTCCATGTGTTTAGCTACAGATAAAAGTTTACCTCTTATCTCTGCAGTCCATTCCGTGTTACTCAAGCAGTTGAAAGCCATAGTCTTTTGCATATTACCTAGCCAAAATGTTTCTTGTTATTAAGTTATATGAAGATTCATGATAACAATTTTCTGGCGTTTGTAAATCTATTTTGTGATGAATATCTCACATACTCGCTTGCATTGGTCGGAAATTGAACTTCATTGTTGATAGATAGCACATTACTTTTACAACCTATTGATAAAGCTTTGATTAACGAGTTCTTAGAATATTATGAATGGGATTGAGCATATTTATCGGAAAAGTCCAGTCGAACGAGTGAGAGAATCTAATGGTGATTTCAGTTTGATGCATCGTTTGCTGGTTGGTTTATGTGGCGCGCTTCATCAATCATCGTCGCTTCTCTGCGGTATTTTGAAGACAGCTGACGGAATTTTTCACTGAGTGTATGGAGATCTCGGGAGAGTGATTGTGAGCTTTGGACGTGCACCTTTGCGCTTTCTGCCTGGCGTGGGAGTTTTGCTTTGGTGCAGTGTTTGGCGACGGCTTGCCATGAATACGCTAGAGAGTCAGCGCCTTCAAGTTCACTAGACACAAAATACGCCTGTTGTAGCAAAACCTCGGAGACGTCATACGCGGTATTCATATGACTATTGAGCTGCACATTAAACCTTTCTTCGTACTTTGCCCAAAGCTCAATGATCTGCTTTTCATTAAAGTGTTTAGATAACAATGTCTGTGACTCATAGGTTGAAAGAACTTGGTTGAACTCTTTGGTGTACTGACTATAGCGACCTTCAAAAGAGAGCTGACGATCCAACAGTGTTTGCCAGTTTTCACGGTCACAATGATTCGCTAGAGCGACATTAGCACTCAAAGTTACGCTTACAATGATAACTTTCCCCCCAAAACTCATGACTTTCCTCTACTTACCGTGCGCTCTATTGAGAGTATAGATGAGCAGCAGCATGAGTTGATGTACACTTGAGACATACCTATAACGGAAGAGCTGGTGGATTTGATGAAAAAAGCGCTGATCGCTTTACTTGTGTTGTTGATATTGGGCGGAGGGGGAGGAGCGGCATACTACTTCTTAGTCATGAATAAAGACCCAATCCCACAAGAGAAAACGGAAGAGCCGGAGTTAGAAGCTACCGAGCAATCTGAATCTGACCTCGTACCCATCATGGATCTTCAGCCTGAACCAGAGCAGACGGAATTTTACGTTTTGGAGAGAAAGCTAGAAGTGGTCGAGCAACCTGAAATTGATGGCTTGATAACGGATTACCTCTACAAAGGGGAAAAGGTGGAGGTACTCGAGAAACAGGGAGAATGGGCACGTATCTCAGACTATATAGTCCTTAAAGAAGGCGGCCCACAGACGGCGGAATGGGTCTCTATGTCAGGCTTATCGAATGATGAAGTCATTATTTCGGAAAAAGAAAGCAAAGAGATATTGGATTCCTATTTGGTTAAGTCTGATGACCTCAAGATCCATCAAGAAAAATTCCGTAATTCGGTGGCTAAACTGATCTCTGAGGGGGAGTGTGCCCCAAGTGATTTTGAAGAATTAGGCGGATGGGTGAAATCTGTTAAGTACAGCAATCGAGATGTCTATTTTATTTATTGCGGCGGACTGTCTCTTGAAAATAAAATTTATTTAGATGTAAATACAAACGAAATATTTACGAAGTAAAAATCGCCCCATTTTAAGTGTTGGACGTATTAATATTCTTTAGGGTTACCGTTCATAAGTAAAATTTTTGAAATCTTACTTTATCGCAGAGTGGGCTTCTTTATTGGCACCTCATTATATTTAATCCGATATAAGCAGTATCTGGCTATTCCGTTTAAACAATGGGTCTACAGTTTTTATGGTATGAGAGTATTGTTGTCGGGATTCCGTAAAGCAGGTGCTGCCGATTTTTGATAAGGAAGATGTCGATAAAGAGAACGTCGATCCAGAAGCTTCGGAAAACCAAGCTTAACGTTTTGCCTCTTACTTAACAGTAGGAATACCTTAACAGTCGAAATACGAAGCACCAGACAATAAAAAAGCCACTGAAATCAGTGGCTTTTTCGTATCAACTCATATCAGAATTATCTGGTAGAAGTTGATGGAATCTCGATTGTTAATCGATTTCTTTGTCTTTACCCATAGATAAAATCCAAAGAGATACGGCTGCAACACCTGCAAAGCCACCAAGAATGATAACTGGCATAGCGCTGTAACCTAGGATGTGCCAAATTACGCTTTCTAAAGTACTCATTCAATCGCTCCTTATTGCCAGCCTTCAACGCCGTGCATGTCTGGTAGTTTGTGTGCAATACCTTTGTGACAGTCTACACACGTTTTTTCACCAGAAGCTAGCGCAGTCGAGTGTTGTTTCGCACTACGGGGGCTCTGCTCTGAGAAGTCCATGTAATCGAACTGGTGACAGTTACGACACTCAAGTGAATCGTTCTTCTTCAATCGAGCCCATTCGCGTTCCGCTAGGTGAGCACGACGTGCTTTGAACTTTTCTTCAGTATTGATGGTTTTCGCAATAAAGTGTGCGTATAGCTCTTTAGATGCTTGAACCTTACGAACAATTTTATCTGTCCATTCATGAGGAACGTGACAGTCTGAACAGATAGCACGAACACCAGAACGGTTAGAGTAGTGAATTGTCTCTTGGATTTCAGCAACGATAGGTGCGTGACAGCCAGAACAGAATTCTTCCGTGTTGGTTGCCTCCATACCCGTGTTGAATGCACCCCAGAACAAAAGACCACCCGAGAAACCCAAGAACAAAACAACGCCTACGGCTGCTTTGCTTGGTGTCGCAAGTCTTTTCCAAAACGCTTTAAGTAATTTTATCATATATAGCCTCTCTTACAGTCCGGCTACGATTAACGCAGTGAATCTACAGGTTTGAACTCGTTCTCAACTAGTGGCTTAGCATTAGCTTGAGGTACGTGACACTGTAGACAGAAGTAACGACGAGGTGATACGTCTGCAAGTACCGCATCTTCACGGTTCATGTAGTGAGTTACACTCACTTTAGTAGCACCCATTTCTTTTGCGTTTTTCCAGCTGTGGCAAGAAAGACACTTGTTAGCGTTAAGAGAAACTTCATAGCTACGAATAGTATGAGGCACTAGAGGTGGTTGGTATACGTAGTCACTCTCAAGTACTTGGTCACGAGGGAACTTTTTGAAGTCATCTGCTGCGCGAGTTGCTTCAAGTTCACTTGCACCACGTAGAGATTCTACGCCACCAATGCCGCCTGGGTTATCCAGTTCAGCTTCAGCTTGAACTGCACCAGCTAGCAAAAGACCAGCTGATAGTAGGGCAGTAATCAGTTTTTTCATGGTTAATTTCTCCGCCTAAAGGCTAATTCTTTGAGTGGACTACTTCTTTCAAAAAGTAACGAAAAAAGCAGTCGCAATATTAAAAACGTCAGATCTACGAGCTAAGTGGTAAGAACATATTGTCCTTAAGCGACCTTAGTGATCTTAACTGGACACTTCTTGTAATCCGTCTGTTTAGATAGAGGATCCGTTGCATCCAAGATCAACTTGTTGATCAGAATTCTTGCATCAAAGAATGGTACGAATACCAAGCCTTGTGGTGGACGGTTACGACCACGAGTTTCAACACGAACGCGTACTTCACCACGTTTGTTTTCGATAAGAACTTCATCACCACGGCGAAGACCACGAGCTTTAGCATCAGCAGGGTGGATGTAACAAAGTGCATCCGGTACTGCTTTGTAAAGTTCTGGTACACGACGAGTCATAGTACCTGTGTGCCAGTGCTCAAGAACACGACCTGTACATAGCCACATATCGTATTCATCGTTTGGTACTTCAGGTGGCGCTTCGTATGGTGCATTGATGATCAGTGCTTTACCATCTGGTTTGCCGTAGAAGTCCCAATCAGAACCTTTCTTAGCATATGGATCTGAACCTTCTTTAAAGCGCCATAGTGTCTCTTTACCGTCAACAACAGGCCAACGTAGACCACGAACTTGGTGGTAGCGATCGTATGGTGCTAAATCGTGACCGTGGCCGCGACCAAAGGCTGCGTATTCTTCGAATAGACCTTTTTGAACGTAGAAACCTTGAGCTTGTGCATCGTCGTTAAGCTCTTGAGCTTCAGACAGTGGGAATGCATCAACGTTGCCGTTTTTGTAAAGCACGTCGTACATGGTTTTGCCACGGTACTCAGGCATTTCCGCAACCAGTTCTTCACCCCAAACTTCTTCAATAGTGAAGCGCTTAGAGAATTCCATGATTTGCCATAGGTCAGACTTAGCTTCACCTACAGTTTTCACTTGTTGGTACCATGCTTGTGTACGACGCTCTGCGTTACCGTAAGCGCCTTCTTTCTCAATCCACATTGCTGTTGGAAGGATGAGGTCAGCCGCTTGAGCTGTTGCCGTTGGGTACGGGTCAGAACATACAATGAAGTTATCTGGGTTACGGTAACCTGGCAGACGTTCAGTGTTGATGTTTGGACCCGCTTGCATGTTGTTGTTACACATTACCCAGTAAGCGTTGATTTTACCGTCTTTCAACATACGGTCTTGAAGAACAGCGTGAGCGCCGGGTACCGGTGGAATGGTGCCTTCTGGAAGTTTCCAGATATCTTCTGCAATTTTACGGTGTTTAGGGTTAGCAACCACCATATCGGCAGGTAAACGGTGAGCGAATGTACCAACTTCACGCGCTGTACCACACGCTGACGGTTGGCCAGTTAGTGAGAATGGGCTGTTACCTGGAGTAGAAATCTTACCTGTAAGAAGGTGGATGTTGTACACAAGGCTGTTCATCCATACGCCACGAGTATGTTGGTTCATACCCATAGTCCAAAGTGACATTACTTTGATGTTTGGATCGGCATATTGCTTAGCCAGCTTGATAAGGTCTTCTTGAGATACACCTGACATTTCAGACGCTTTCTCAACTGTGTATTCAGCAACAGACGCTTTGTAGTCTTCGAAAGAGATAGCAGTCATTTCGCCTGAGTTAGGGTTTGCGGCTGCTTTCTGTAGTGGATCATCGTCACGCAGACCGTAACCGATGTCTGTCGTTGCTTGCTTGAAGTTCGTGTGCTTGTTCACGAAGTCCCAGTTAACGGCATCGTTTTGAATGATGTAGTTAGCAATGAAGTTAGCAATTGCTAGATCTGATTGAGGTTCGAAGATGTAACCCGTGTCTGCAAGCTCGAAAGAACGGTGGTAGTAAGTAGACAGTACGTTTACTTTAACGTGTGGGTGGCTTAGACGACGGTCTGTAATACGAGTCCATAGTACTGGGTGCATTTCTGCCATGTTTGAACCCCACAGTACGAATGCGTCTGCGTGTTCAAAGTCATCGTAACAACCCATTGGCTCATCAATACCGAAAGTGCGCATGAAGCCTACTACAGCAGAAGCCATACAGTGACGAGCGTTTGGATCTATGTTGTTTGAACGGAAACCCGCTTTCATCATCTTAACGGCTGCGTAGCCTTCCATTACTGTCCATTGGCCTGAACCGAACATACCAACACCTGTTGGACCGTTCTTCTTCAGTGAAGCTTTCCATTTCTCAGCCATCACGTCGAACGCTTTGTCCCAAGATACGGGTGCGAAATCACCATCTTTATGGAACTCACCGTCTTTCATGCGAAGTAGAGGAGTCTCAAGACGGTCTTTACCGTACATGATTTTTGAAAGGAAGTAGCCTTTAATACAGTTAAGGCCTTTGTTTACAGGAGCTTCTGGATCGCCTTGAGTCGCAACCACTTTACCGTTTTGAGTACCTACTAGTACTGAACAGCCCGTACCACAAAAACGACAAGGCGCTTTATCCCACGTGATTTTTGTTTGATCAGAGCTAGCAATCAGGTTGGTTGCTGTTGCCGGTAGAGTTACACCTGCAACGGCTGCCGCTGATGCAGCTGCGTTTGCTTTCACAAACGCACGTCTTGTCATTTTCATACTTCACCCTCAAGTTGAGAATTGTTGCTTCCAGTTTCTAAATCCGTTTCGTCCAGTCCAGTCTCGATTTGGTGATAAACCAAAGCTGTCCCTAAAACGTTCGTAATATTATTAATTTCTTCGATGGTGTCCGTTACAAAACCTTGGTTCTCGGTTTCTAGGACCACGATGATTTTGCCTTCAGGGCTGCTGCCGTAAATCTCTGCATTATCGAATTGCTCGATTTGTGCTTTGATCTCGTCTAGATGCTCTGGGCTCACATGCACGACTAAACTTGATATATGCACTTCATTTAGTGCCATAAATTGCTCTCGTTATTTTTGTTTTATGCATTACTCACAAGAATAGCCGAAGTAGGGCAAATTGCTACGCAGGCCCCACAACCGCTACACTCATCTAACTCGATTTTTGGTAGAGCAACACTGCCTGCTCTAAGTTCAAATTGAATGGCCATAGGTTCACACATGTCACCACAGCTTCGGCATTCAACATTTTGTTGCGCTAAACACTTATCAGAGATTTGTGCTTTTGCTTGCCAAGGCTCTCCTTGCTTTGGCTTAAAAATGGGTTCGGGACAAACATCTGCACATTGATAGCAGAACGTACACTCATCAATAGAGAAATCTACAGTGGGAAAACCACCATCGCCTACAATGATTATCTTAGTCTCACAACTCTCGATGCATTTACCGCAGCGAGTACAGTCATCTGTAAAGCTTTCTAGGCTGTCAATCCAAGGCAAACGAATCTGGCTTGAGTCAACTTTTCGTCTTGAAAAAAGACGGCGTTTTGATAGATCTACCACTAGATACCTATAGATGTTACTAAGATGTTGTAATTGTAGGTCATTATTCTATTAATATCTTGTAATGAGTCCTCACAAGTAGTGTAGTTTTAGAAACAATTGTATAAATACCCCCTAAGGGCTAATTGGGGGCATATATTGTCTTAGATCAATAAATTACGGAGCGAGTGATCACATATTGAATGGAGCTATGATTTTTGATGTGTGACAATACGATATCGCTGGCAAGTCATTTATCAATAGGAAGGCACTTTTGCTTATAAAACCGGTTTCATCTGTAACAAGTACGATAGCAAAATCTTTGCTCTCTATACTGCTGTTGTCGGTTGCTACGACTGGCTTTGCCATCTTTACTTTGGCTTCAAGTTTGAATGATGCGGAAGCGGTTAACGTGGCCGGTTCAATGCGAATGCAAAGCTACCGTTTAGCCCATGATATTCAAATAGAATCTGTCGATTATGAATCTCATATTCGTGAATTCGAAAGTTCTCTTTACTCGCCATCCATGACTAATTTGGTCAGTTGGAATGTTCCGACAGACATCACAGAAGATTACTATTTAATTATCGGCCGTTGGCATGAGCTAAAACAGGTCTTGAATAGCGAAGAGCGCGATCACTATCTCGTGTTGGTTGAAAACTTCGTGGCTGAAATCGATGGCTTCGTTTATAAGCTGCAAGAGTTCTCTGAAGACAAGTTAATAAAGTTAGCGTGGGCTGGTGGTATCGGCCTTGGTGGGATTCTGGTCATATCTCTTTTTGTTGTTCACTTTGTACGTAAACAGGTTGTTAAACCGCTACATGCTCTTGTCGGTGCGAGCCAAAGAATCAAAAACAGCGACTTCGAGGTAGAACTCAAGGTGACCAGTAACAACGAAATGGGCATTTTGACCAAAACCTTCAACTCGATGGCCAAAGATTTAGGCGTGCTTTATCGAAACCTTGAAGATGTGGTGGATGCAAAGACGATTGAGCTGCAAAATGCGAACCAGTCGCTGCAGGCACTTTATAACTCGTCACAAGAGCTCACGGTGACGCGTATTGCTCCTGAAAACTTCCGAGCTATCTTGCAGCATCTCGTGAGCTTGGAAGGGATTGGATCACTGAGGCTCGAGATTGTCGATAACTCAGGCCGTTCATTGATTATGGATGAAGGTTACGATTCGAATTTAGACTACGAAAAGTTTGAGATGAAACTCGACGATAACGAACTTATTCTCGGCTATTTATACTGTTCATATCACCACGGGCACTCAACTAAAGCTCTGATCGAAAGCTTCATTCAACTGCTATCGAGAGCGATCTACTACAATCGTGCTCAAAAGAAAGCTGAACAGCTTATTATCATGGAAGAGCGTGCCACGATTGCACGTGAACTCCACGATTCATTGGCTCAATCACTGTCGTACTTGAAAATTCAAGTTACACTATTAAAGCGTGTGATTGGCAAACTGCCAGAGCAACAGCACCGAGAGCAATCTGAACAAATCGCGTCTGAGATCGGAAACGGCTTAGCCGACGCTTATACCCAGTTAAGAGAGCTACTCACCACATTTAGGTTGACCATTAAAGAGGGCAACTTTGGAGACGCCTTAAGTACCATGCTTGAGGCGCTCAGCGAGAGAACCGATGCGAAGATTAACCTCACTAATAATCTCTCATCGATCGAGCTTGATGCGCATAGTCAGGTTCACTTGCTTCAATTGATTCGTGAAGCAACAATAAATGCAATAAAACACGCCAATGCCGACTTGATAGATGTATGCTGTATCGATGAGGACGGTGAAGTATTAGTCGTGATAAAAGATAATGGAGATGGCTTTGACTCAAGTAGTTCCAAGGTGAACCACTACGGGATGAGCATTATGCAGGAGCGTGCGGCAAGACTGAATGGCGACTTGACGATTGAAGCGGCGCAAGGTGAAGGCTGTACAGTCATATTGAAATATAAAAGTTTGAAGGAAGTTAAAGTTGACGATTTGTAAAGTAATGCTGGTTGATGATCATCCATTGATGCGCAGAGGTATAAGCCAATTACTGAGCTTTGAAGACGAATTCGAAGTGATTGCAGAAGCAAGTAACGGCACTGAAGCGGTTGCTCTTGCTCATGAAGAAGAACCTGATTTGATCCTTTTGGATCTCAATATGAAGGGCATGTCTGGTTTAGATACCTTGAAAGCACTTCGCACTGACGGTTCTAGCGCAAACATTGTTATTCTAACGGTTTCTGATAGCCCTGCAGACATTGAAGCGATTGTAAAAGCAGGCGCTGATGGCTACTTGTTGAAAGACACTGAACCCGATGAGTTAATTGAACTGCTTAAGCAAGCACACAGCGGTGACAAGGCTTACAGCAGTGTGGTTGCTCGTTACCTAAATGATGCTGGAAGCCGCAATGATATCTTCGAACAACTGACTGAACGCGAAATGCAGATCCTTCAAGAAGTCGCGAAAGGTTACCGCAATAAGCAGATCGCTGATCACCTGTTCATTTCTGAATCGACAGTTAAGGTACATATGAAGAGTCTACTGAAAAAGCTGCAAGTGCCTTCCCGTACCGCTGCCACGGTTCTGTATCTAGAACGCTATGGTGAAATGAAGTAGGGCTTGGTCCTTTGAGATAACACTATTTCAAGCCTGACTGTTTATACATGTCTCGATAGTTTTGACGATGTGAGAAAGTGACATTAAAAAAGGCGCTGAACTTACTAAGTTCAGCGCCTTTTTATTAGGGCATTTTATATCCAAATAATCATGTCTGTTTTACTGACAATTAAGCTGCCATTGGTACTAGAACAAGCGTACCGAAGATCACCGTGATAAGACCACAGATTACTGGTACTGAAGTACGTTTAACGACTTCAAACGGGCTGATTTTACCCATGCCAGAAGTCGCTACAATTACACCCGAAACAGGAGAAATTGTACGGCCTAAGTTAGACGCTTGAAGCATTGGGATGATTAGGAACGCAGGGTTCAAGCCCATTTTCGCAGCAAGTGACGGAGCCAGTTCTACGAATGCATAGAATGGCGCGTTACCAGAACCTGTCGCGATAGCAGCAGCAACTGTTAGACCAGTCAGGATAAGCATTAATGCGATACCGCCAGCGCCAGCTGATTCAGCAAGGCCGATTAGGTTATCAATTGCACCGATAGACATTAGGCCCTGAGCAAATACACCCGCCGCAACCAACAGCATTACTACGCCTTTAAATGCTTCGGCCATACCTTGGTAGCAAGAATCTAGGTCTTCTAGTGTTTTTTCGCCGTCAAACTTCTTCACAACGTAATCGATAACAGCGCCCACGAAAATTGAACCTACTACGATGGTGTAGATATCAAGTGAAAGGCCCGGAATGGTACGACCGTTGAATAGAAATACTCCAAAAATAGGTAAGAATGGAAGAGCAGCATAAAAAGCCGGCGCATTCGTTTCAATTTCTGAAACGTCTACTTTTTCCATTGGCGTGTTTTCTTTCTTATCTAGGTATTTGTTCCAGAAGAAAGCCGCACCCGCCATCACGATGATCGCACAGATAGAAACAGGCAGTACCGTTTGAACAGCAAACACATCAAGAGACATACCTGATTTTTCTGCTGCGATAACCACATCACCCGACGTTGGTGAAAGAATGATTGCTGCAGGTGATGCACAAACCGCCACCGCTGCTGGACGAGAAATACCCATTGCCGTCATCATTGGGAATAGGGTCGCCATCAATAGCACGCCAAGGCCTGTTGCAGAACTTACTGCTAGAGACATTAGACACGCTACGATGTAAGCCGCAACAAGAAGTACGTATGGAGATTTGATAGCAGCAAGCGGTTTAGAGAATTGTTTTACTACCACATTGTTTGCGCCGATATGCGTCATGTAAGAAGCAAAGCCACAAAGAAGCATGATTTGCATGCCTAGGCCGCCTCCACGGTACTGAAGCATGTACTTAACGAATTCTAGTGAGTCGGTAACCATGTTACCTGTTGAAGCGACCTTAGCTGGTAAGACTGTGTGACCAATAAGGCCAGTAATAAGAAGTAGGGCAAGGCCAGCTGTTAGTAATACACCTGCCGCTTTATAGCCTTTCACAATAAAGTAACCAACAGCGATAGTAATCACTAATCCGATCAAGAGCTCTAACATAGAAATCTCCACAAAGTTTAAAAAATATAAGAAAGTGTTTCAGAATATGACAATGAATGTACAGAAAACTGCACTGTGGCACGAGGCATAGTTGAGGTTGATATGATCTAAGACAAACATTTTCTTTGATGTTAATTGTGGTTGTAAATCATGAACAACTACTGTTGTTTAGATGTTAATAAACAAATTATCTATCTCAATAGAATATAACTTGGATCACCTTTATAGTGAGGAGTTGTATACAGAGGTGTGGATTTATAAATCTATGACTTTTGGAGCCTAACGTGCAGAACTAAAAAGAAGTGTGTATTTTTACATGATATCGGATTAATTTATGAACTGATGCCTACTGGGAATGGAAAGTTAAGTAGGCTTCAGCGAGAGTTGAATTGATGTGGAAATGCATAGCTCCTAACGTATTGGCTTAAGTACAGCTACTGACCGAAATAGTTGATAGTTAAACGATTAGTTAATGTTCAATTCAGGATCTACATTCGAGTAAGTGGGCAGGTCGGCGCATATCACTTTTTTACAAAAGTGAATCATTCCGCGCTGAGTGACCAATAATAATTCATCATTATTTAGTGGGATATAAGCCATGGCATCTGAAGAAAGCACTGCACCTTCACTGATCATCACCTTTTCGTAAAATGTGAGCTCTCTATTTGGTATGATTTGTTCATGTTGAGTCTCGTCTAAAGAAATGTCGTGTTGGGTTACCACGTAAGTACCTGACGACGCAAAGCCAGCTTCTTTCGTAGAGACATATAACAATTCATAGCTGTTATTCTTCTTAAACTCGATATTAACGGCAGCTTGATTATAAATGACTTTTTCTTGTGGGTTGACCACCGAGGCTGTGTTGGATAAATAATGATCTTTAAGATAACTTTGAGGAATAAAGGTTGTCATCTATCCGGCCATAATACCGATTATGGCGATTGCAACGAAGATCTGTTTTTCTTTATTCACAAGTCACTCCTTTAAATTCACTTGGGAAGCTCAGAGATTTTCCTGAATTATCGATGATGATTTTTTTTCCCTTATATTCGTAAAGCGTCACGTTGAATAACTCATTAAAAGTGAACTCGTCGGATTCGATTTTACAAGAGATAAAATGTTGACCCACGAGATCTTCGCCTAGGCTATTTCTATCTAAATAAGAAAACAGATAATGGGATAAACCTGCAGCCACTACAAATAATGCAACCAGTGCTAACACACTGTTTGTTTTTTTCGTAGCGGCCGTTGTCTCGGTTGGTGATCTTTCTGGCGCTGTGTTGTCTTCAGGTTGTTTCGTTTCTTGTATTGGTTGCGATTGAACTATACGCAGCGCGCGTTCTTTGTCTTGTGTCACTTGTCCTGCAAATCGGTAGCCTTTACCGCGCTCAGTGACGATGATCATCCCCCTCTTATCTTCTAACGCTTTTCGGCAAATCGAGATGGTTTGCATTAGGCTGCCATCTTCAACGTAGATACCTTTAGACACCCACACTTGTTCAATAAGAACTTGGCGCGTGTGGGTCTCGAGATAAAAAACTTAAGTAGCTCTGATTCGTTAGAACCTATTGGGTACGTACGACCTGTCTTAAAGTGATGGATTTCACTCTCTTCTAAATTGACCTGTATATCATCATTGATAATAAATTCAGCAGATATCTGGGTTCTCATTGTTATAAGCGTTCTCACTTAAATATAACAAATACCACTATAAATATAAACTCACTCACTTTGTCTTATTTTATGTTTAAATAATTGAATTTGTTTGATTATCCCTCTTTTCATATTCCCTTATAAACCTTTTTGAGGTTGTTTAATGTGGTTTCAGGTGCTTGCCGCCAGTCGCTATTAGATCATTAACGGGTGACGCTGATTTAGTGGGTGTGGGTTAACTGCTCAAATTTCTTACGTAGTTTTATCAACGTGTCATTCCAACTCTGTGTTGCCTTGCTCTCTACGAATAAAAGTCGAGCTTACCTCCGACTCAATCGGCAATTCAAATAACGATAAATCGCATGACCACACCAGTTAAATGCGAAAGCTACGAAGGAGCTGTTTTGAAAGATTTCAATAAGCCGTATATATGTGGACTAATTACGCTTGCCTTACTCGGCTGTCAGTCTGAAGACTCGGCTCAAGATGCCGTATTGATATTGGTTCCCTACAACATTAATGAATTACCAAAACCGAACGATGGTTATGGGTATGACGAGGATGGAACAATATCCGGTGTCGGTGAAGACGTTGTCGTAATGTCATCGACTAACGACGCGTATTATCAGGACTACAACAACTCATACGCAGCCCTAGACGGTTGGGGACTTTGTGCAGAACCGATTTTGATTCCTCTAAAAAGTGTTAATTCTGATAAACGTTATCCACTCAATAACGAAACCTTAGCCGGGAATGTTGTATTAATTGATGAAATAACAGGTGATGAAGTTGACACTCAAATATCGGCCGATGGTTCCAATATAATTATTCAGTGCGAATCAGGATTAAAAGAGGGGACGACTTATTCGATCGTTGTTACTGACGGGGTACAAAGCGTGATCAGATCGAACTCGGTGGAGTCATAAGAACGACAACCGGTGGACACGGTACGTATTTGTTTCCTTATGAAGGCCCCGTTGATGAAAATGGCCTACCGGGTATGCCTGGCGAAAATATGTCAGATGTACGTGAAGCCGTGACAACCCAACAATTAGCTGTTGCTTCGATGGTGATGACTGACGGTTCGCTTGTTGTCATTAATAACGAAGACCATATCGAAACAGAGGTGCCTCAAAATGAAGAATAAACTTTTTTTGGGCACTGCAGTTGCTCTTGTTCCTTGCCTGATTAACGCGGCCGGTTTTCAACTTAACGCACAGTCCGTAACAGGGTTAGGTCGTGCATTCGCGGGTGATGCTGTTATGGCCGATAGTGCGGCAATTGTGGCTAAGAACAGTGCTGCGATGGCTTACATCGAGCAACCAACACTCTCTGTCGGCGCTATCTATATCGATAGTGGTATTGATGTGTCGAGTGTTAGCTACACGCCAATGATTGGTGATACTGAAATGTTAGATGACCAATCATTAGACGCAGGGACATTAGTTCCGAATATTCACTATGTGCATCCTATCGAAGGTTCTAAGTTTACTTTGGGCGCAATAGTCCATTCCAATTTCGGTACTGACGTTGAGTTTGACGAGTCGTTCGAAGCGGATGAGTTCGGAGGGAAAACAGCGCTTTCCAGTATCAATGTTGGCTTCGCTGTCGCTTATGAGATCTCTGAAAAGCTCAACTTAGGTGCTGGTATTGATGTTATCTACGGTGAAGGTGAAATTTCGCGTCAAGGTTTACTCGGTGTTGATGCTGATGGATTTGGCTTGGGCGCCAATATTGGTGCTACCTATCAAGTTAATGAGAATAACAAATTTGGTATTTCCTATCGTTACAGCCCAGATATCGAAGTGGAAGGTGACATTACCAAAGGCGGTGTCCCTGCCGACAAGATGAACGTACCTCTACCAGACACTCTAGAGTTTTCCGGTTGGCACCAGCTCAACGAACAGTGGGCTTTTCACTACAGCCTGCAATGGGTGAATTGGTCTGAATTTGACTCGCTAACATCTGACTCTTATGACGACTCTATTAAAGAGTATCAATGGAAAGATGCAGGACATGTTTCTGTCGGTGGTACATACAGCATGTCGAAAGACATCGTTCTACGAGCGGGTTACATGTACGACATTTCCCCAACTGACGAACTCACATCGCTCTCTATTCCTGATGTTAACCGTCACTGGCTCACGGTCGGAGGGACATATAACTTCACCAATGCCAGTTCTGTGGACGTTGGAGTCGGATTTATCATCGGAGAATTACAAGATATTGACGAAAACCTGACGACGATTCCAGGAACGAGTTCCAATATAACTGCTGATGTGACTGCCGATGCTCTCTTGCTTGGTGTTCAATATCAACATCGTTTTTAACTTTTACTTTGGAGTTCAGAACGTAAAAATTTAGGAATCATATAAAAATTGTAGGGCTCGACAGTGAGTTGAGCCCTTTTCTCATTATTAGCTGTTTTAGCATTATTTAAATAGCTGGAAGCTCATTAAGTAAGAAATAGCTGCTTAGAAAAACGTTTTAATTCAGACGAATTCAACGGTTATGGTTATTAAAAATGAAATTTACAAAGCTTAGTAAAACAATCTGTTTGGCACTGTTTGCCTTACATATCTCTCCATCGTTTGCCCAAGACTCAAACTTGATTCCTGTGACTATCGAAAAAGCGCACAAACAAGCATTCACATCTTCAATCAACGAGGTTGGCAAAATCAGGGCAACGGATTCTGCTGCATTGACATTCAGTGCCTCCGACAAAATTCTCAACATCCATTTCAAAGATGGAGATTCAGTTAAAAAAGGCGAGTTGATCGCTCAACTGGACAATACCAAAGCGAAAGCCGATTTAGACAAAGCAAGAAGCTCTCTAGCGTTAGCAAAGTCGAAATTAAAGCGAGTACAAGAATTACTAAAGAAACAGCCTGACTCTATGTCTCAACAAGATGTGGAAGAACTGGGCGAACAGGCGAACCTAGCCGCAGCTGATTTCCGTCAGAAAGAAGCGCTGATGAATGACTATTTATTGGTAGCACCATTTGATGGGCAGTTAACTAACTTCACCCACTCAGTGGGCAGTAAGATTGATAGCGCAACCGCGTTGGTGAGTTTGATTAAACTCGATCCTGTCGAAGTTCAGTATTCCATTGGACAATCGGATTTAGGCAACGCAAAACTTGGGCAGAATGTCTCTATCCAAGTTGATGCTTTTGTCGATGAAGCGTTTTCTGGTGTGGTGGATTACATTGCCCCCACGGTTGATGAGAGTTCAGGTCGCGTAGAAGTACACGCGCACGTGACCAATCCAGATCATCGCTTAGTTCCGGGCATGTTTGCCAAAGTAAGCCAAATGACGAGCGAAGACACGACTCAAATGGTGGTTTCCCAAAATTCCGTTCAAGCAAAAAATACACAACGTTTTGTATGGATTGTGAATGGCGAAAAAATCGAGCAACGCATTGTTGAATTGGGCGTGAATACTAACGATGGGTATGTCGTTGTAGAAAGCGGATTGAAACTGGGTGATCAGGTCGTAGTGACGGGACAGCAGAACCTAAAGAAAGCGTCTCTAGTTAAGGTAATGAACCCTAATGCGGAGCAGAAAACGGTTGAGTTAATAACGGAGCCGGTAGATAAAGTGGTCACTAAGCAGACCGTTAAGCCCGAGGTAGAAAAGACCGAAACACAGATTGATGAAGCACATCCGGTTGAGCCTTCGGTTGATTGGACGGAAGCAACAAAAGGTGTAGACGAAGCGGTCAACGAAAATAACGAGCGTGCGGAAACTAATGCGGCCGCTGAGCAATCATCGAGCGAAATCCAAAGCCAGGAAACTCACAGCAAGGAAATCCAAAGCAAGGAAGCCGCAACAAAGGAGAATCTGAATGAAGCTTCCTGAGATTTGTATCAAGCACCCTGTGTTTGCGTCTGTTCTGAGTATTACCATTGTTTTGCTTGGGCTTTTGTCGTTTCAAAAGCTCTCAATCCAATACTTTCCTGAACATAAAACACCGTCGGCGACTGTAACCGCGGCGATCAATGGCGCGAGCGCTGAGTTCATGTCGCGCAATGTGGCAGATAAACTGATCACGGCGGCAACAGGCTTAGACAGCGTGAAAACCATGACGACCGATTGTCAGGAAGGAACGTGTAATCTAAAAATCATTTTTGAAGATGACATTAATGACGTCGAATACACCAGCTTGATGAACAACCTGCGTAGCAGTGTTGAAGCGATTGGTGATTTTCCTCCGAGTATGACGGATAAGCCAACGGTAACGGATGACTCTTCTGATACCAGTATGCCGAGTAACATCATCACGTTTGTGAATACCGGCAAGATGTCTAAGCAAGACATGTATGACTACATTAGCCAGCAAGTTGTGCCCCAGTTTAAGCACATACAAGGTGTGGGGGGGATTTGGGGGCCGTATGGTGGCAGTGAAAAAGCGGTGCGTGTGTGGTTACAACCAGATCGAATGATGGCGCTCAATATGAGTGCATCCGATGTGGTTGGAACATTAAGCTCATACAATGCGACATTTACCGCGGGTACTATCAAAGGTCAGGTGCGAGATTTCTCCATTAACCCAGTCAACCAAGTGACCAGTGTTGATGATGTGCGAGATTTGGTGGTTCGTGTCGATAACGGCAAAATCATTCGCATTGGCGATATTGCTGAAGTAAAAATGGGTGAGGAGAGCCTTACACCGAGTATTCTTCGTGTTGACGACAACTTAGCTATGTCGATTCAGGTACTGCCACTGAAAAGTGAAAACCCAGTGACGGTTGCCAATAAGGTTAAGAAGCAAATAGACGTGATTCAACCTCAGTTGCCTGAAGGCATTGAGATGAAGATGGTCTACAACCAAGCTGATTTTATTAAAACTGCAATTGACGAAGGCTTCATGACTTTAGTTGAAGCGATTGTTCTGGTTTCAGCCGTTGTCGTGTTGTTCCTTGGTTCAGTTCGTGTGGCGTCTATTCCTATTATCACCATTCCTGTGTGCGTAATAGGCGTATTTGCCGTCATGCATTTACTTGGATTTAGCATCAACGTACTGACGATTCTCGCTATCATTCTCGCCATTGGTTTGGTGGTTGATGATGCGATTGTTGTGGCTGAAAACTGCTACCGTCATATCGAAGAGGGTGAAACGCCGTTCAATGCTGCAATTAAAGGGTGTCGAGAGATCGTATTTCCAGTGATTGCGATGACGCTGACTTTGGCCGTTGTTTACTTACCAATTGGCTTGATGGCAGGCCTAACCGCCGATCTATTCAGGCAGTTCGCGTTCACGCTTGCAGCAGCGGTGATCATCTCTGGGTTTGTGGCGTTAACGCTCTCACCAATGATGAGTGCTTACTTAATGAAGCCAGTATCAACCCCGGCGAAGTGGTATCAAAAAGTTGATGCGAAACTGAATGTGTTATCGGATTTATACACGAAAGAGTTAGGCAAATGGTTTGATCGTAAGGCTCTGATGAGTGGTATTGCTTTAGTGCTGATCGCTTTATCGGCCTTAGCGGTTTGGACAATGCCTCAAGTGTTGCTTCCAACGGAAGATACTGGTTTTGTTGAGGTCACTTCAACGCCTCCTACAGGAGTCGGACGTCAGTATCACCTAGACAACAACGAGCAACTCAACAGTGTGTTCAAAGGTGATAATTCAGTAGAAGCGAATTTATCTTACATCGAAGGGACTCCGACCAATCACGTTTTATTGAAATCATGGGGCGAGCGTGACCAGTCAGCTGATGAGTTGGTGAACGAGTTTATCGCTAAAGCGCAAAGTTCGGTCTCTGCTTATGGCATGTCTTTCAAGGTTCGCTCGGCTGATAACTTGAACATTGCCACTAATATGATCCTAGAGTTAACGACGGTTAACCGTGATACCACCGTATTGTCGGAAACGGCGAATGAGGTGGTGGAGGCGCTTGAGAGTTATGAGGGCGTGACCAACATTAAAAATTCGATGTTGCGTGACCAATTGCGTTATGACTTGTCGATTGACCGCAATGCTATCGTATTGTCTGGTGTGGATTACAGTAATGTCACCAATGCGCTATCTACTTTCTTAGGATCAGTGAAAGCGGCAGATCTACAAGCGGATGATGGCTATACGTACCCAATTCAAGTTCAAGTAAATCTTAGTGATCTTGGCGATTTCAAGGTGCTCGATAAGCTGTACGTGGATTCACAGTCGGGTCAAAGGCTTCCTTTATCTCAGTTTGTATCAATCAAGCAAGTGACATCGGAATCTAATTTCAAGACGTTCATGGGTAAAGACAGTGCTGAAATCACCGCGGACTTGATGCCCGGATATACGGCGAGCGACGTGAAGGCATACATTGATGACACGGTACCAAGTCTGTTGAAACCTGCTCAGAGCTACGAGTTCAATGGCGTAGTTAAAGACCTGGTTGATTCAACCGCGGGCGCACAAGTGCTGTTCGTATTGGCGTTGATTTTCATCTTCTTGATCTTGGCGGCGCAGTTTGAAAGCTTTGTTGACCCAATGATCATCTTGCTAACGGTTCCATTGTGTATTGTGGGCGCGATTTTGACGCTTTCGGTATTTGGTCAAAGCCTCAATATTTACTCGAAGATAGGATTGCTGACACTGGTTGGTCTCGTGACCAAACACGGTATTTTGCTGGTGGAGTTTGCCAACGAGAAACGCAAATCTGGCGCGAGTGCGAAAGAAGCGGCGATCAGCAGTGCACGTTCAAGGTTACGTCCAATCTTGATGACCTCACTGACGATGATCCTCGGTTCATTGCCATTGGCACTGGCGGATGGCCCGGGTTCCTTAGGTCGAATCAATATTGGTTTGGTTCTGGTCGGTGGCTTGTCTGTCGGAACTTTTTTCTCATTGTTCTTAGTGCCAGTCGCGTATGTCGGTATGGCGAACCTAAAGCAAATGGATTTGTTGACTCGATTGAGAACGAAACCAGCGTAGCGAGATGTTTTAGGTTTAGCTAGATACTTCAAGGCCCTCATTGTGAGGGCCTTTTGCTGTTGTGGGCTAGATTAAGTGAGGAGAGCGGTTAGAAGTCGTAGTTTAGATTCATTGAGCTGTAGATTTCGGCGTTACTTTGGTCTGATGCGACAGTGGTGTTGTAGATGTATTCGGTATCAAAAGTCAGCGCCAAATTGCCCATCAATATGTTCTTTAGATAGCCTTTGAGGTTGTAATTGGTGTTCTCTTCACCGTAAGCCATGTTAGCCGTTGCCCACATAGAAAACGTTTCTGTGATCGTCAGAGAGCCATCAACACTGGCATTCACGATTAGTTCATAGTTCTCTTTGTTCGGGAACTCTTCATCGGAGGATTGCCGTTGACTGATTCGGTAACCCGGACCAGCAGAGCCTTGAAGTTTGATTCTTTCAGTATCATAAAAGTGGCGACCCAATCCTGTAGCCGTTATAAATTGCTTACGATAAGTACCAAAGTGGTCGTGTTCAAAACGTGTTGTTGCGACCAAATAGGTGACTTCGTTCAAGTCATAGCTGATGCCATAGTTGGTGGTATAGCGATTGGTGCCGTCTTCATCGTTTTCAGCATCGGTATAGTAGGTATCAAACTGAACTCGTTGGCCCCAGTTCTCTTTTTGTATCCAACAGAGATTCCAGAGTTGATCGACAAAGATGAACTGGTGTTTTGCGAGTAGATAAACCCGAGCTTGGTCAGGGGCGTAAAAGGGGATTCTTCAGTTTCTTCTTATACCTCAGAAGCTTCGCTTAATACAACGTCGTCCTCGAGTACTACTTCTTCAACCTCTTCTCCAAATACGGGCATAGAGAACGCGATGAGAAATAGAGGCAGCTTTGCTAGGGAGCGTGTGTATAAAACTGTGTTTGTTAATGGGCGCGTTGTTTGTGGGATAGCGTGTGTCGACATAATGATTTGGTATATAAGGTGATTGGACACGACGAACGCAAGGCTAGTCGTGAAGAGCCGTAATTGATTGAATCGAAAATGCGCGTGAGTTATGACGCCATAGGCAAAGGCGAAAAAATCGTTTTTATCGCAGAGAATCCGTTACCTCGATGAGGATTGAAATCTTCAATGTGGACAAAAAATTCAAGTATCTCAGAGGGTTTATCGTCTTCGATTAACAAGAACTCAAGTAGTCCTTGTTCGACATGGCATGAAACGATGGTTTCGCTCGATTGATCAGCTGAAATCTGTTCAACATTGATCACAACGCTCGTCTCGGGTAACACATTGAAAGCATCTTGCGCGCACTTAAGAATACAGCTGCAGACATACTCTCGATATAAGGCATTGCCTTCAGAAACAGACATCGTCTCAAGCTTCACTTCACCTTGGCACAATACCTTTTTTCTTTAGGGATCACGTTATGTTTATTGACCTGAATATTGATTTCTAGCAGGTGACCATTCTTATAGGTATTAAAGTTATGGTTAATCAGCTTAATGTCGACTACCGCAGCGTTAATCGGGTTTTGTTGAGCTTCGGAAAGGGCTGATAGTTTTGCTTCACTATCGTTGTTTAATATACCTTTCGATAATTGGTTGCCCTTGGCCCAGTAGCTGTAGCTGTAGCTTTGAACCCAATGTACAAACTCTGTCTTGTATTGCTCGATGTCTTGTTCGGCGGCACGCTCAATATTGTTGGTGAGGGTGTACAATTTCGACTTGTTGCCTAGCAGCATATCTAGCCAGCTAGGCTTGTACTCATCGAGTGCTTCCATGGCTTTGACTTTATGATCGAATCGAACTGTTGGCATTACCGGAGCAGGCTCCATCGCAATCGACTCCCAATTCATTTTTGGGGCCGGAATGGTATGCACGGATTGGATTAAGTATAGGTGCTGATTGAATAAGTTCACTTCACTTACAGCGTCCTCAAGTTGTTTGGTATTCATCTACATTCCTGTCGACTGTTGTTCTTGTAATTTGGCGCTTAGTTTATGGTCAAAGCGCGCGAACAGCATTTAAATGAATGTGAATGATCTTTCGTGAGGTTACTTGATATTGGTTTAGGAATATTTCGACTGTGGAGAGATTAGCTTCTGTTTATGAGGGAGGAAGCGGCACATCGAGCCTGGCACAAAATGAACTCGAAACAACATGACAGGCAAGAAAAGCGAAACCCTGCGTTGAAAGCAGGGTTTTTATTGAATCAGTACTGAGTGACTGGTTAGGCAATGTGCGTCATTTTGTTAATCACAAAGGTTTCAATACAGTTTTCAGTCGCAGCCATGTACTCGGCGATGTGTTGGCTCGCTAAGTGTTTCTCTAGATGAGCTTCAGAATCCCAGTTCTCATGAAAAACGAAGTGAGCAGGGTTACTGTTATCTTGATGGAGGTCGTAGTTGATACAGCCTTCTTCGGAGCGGGTTTTATCGATCAATTTAATCATCTCTGATTTAACTAGCTCAGTTTTATCTTCTTTAGAGACGATCGTTGCAATAATGGTTAGCTTAGTCATTGTGAATTCCTAGGGCAATAAATCTCTGGGTCCGGGTAATATAAGTATCTATAAACCAAAGAAAAAGATACGATCTATCCAATGACTATGGCTGTTTGTGTCCATAATTCTCTTTGTAATCGCGAGATTTTTAATGAATTACGCTCATAAGAAAGCCCGACACTAAGCCGGGCATTTTAAAAAGTGAATGAATTAGTTACTGAAATCAGCCTTTACCCAGATCATGCGGTGGTCAGATGAAACATCTTTACCGTTACCATAATCACCAATTCGTGAGTCATTGAATAGCTTGCGTCCTTCTTCATAAGAAGCGGCCCAGTAAACACCAGAATCAACGATGTTAAGTGTTGCTGAAGGCAGTGCGTAATCTACAGCAAGTCCAAATGTTGAAGTGATACGGTTCGGTTGTGGGTGAGACGATGATTTATCTACCGCATGTTCAGCTGCGCCATAACTTGTTGGATACAAGCTGCCATTGGTGACGTCTTGGTTAACTAACGAGTCGTTATGCAAATCTTGCATTACAGAGCTAATGCCGTCGCCATCAACAGGATCTAGGTTTTGGTCACCCATCATAACAAAGTGCTTGCCTTGCTCTAGGCCACCTGTTTTTCCAGTGTCATCATAGATGAACGACTTGTTTTGGATGTATTGGTGCCAGAAGTCGACTTCCGCTGCGTTTTGCTCAATGTTCTTACCCACATCAAAAGCTGGAGGAGTAGGGTGTGACATCAACAAGTGAACGGTTTCTGTCCCGTTTTTAGTTGGAATTAGGATCGGCGCGTCAACGTGGTTTTTTGACGATAGACGAACTTCTTCCCATTCAGCTGCTGTGTACCACTCGTCGCCACAGTTCATGCCGACAGGGAACTTACTAGGATCATCACAAACTGTGATTGTTGGGATGGTTGCACCTTCAAGATCTTTCCATTTAAATTCTTGGAATGTGCGAGTGTTGGCCGTGTCTATCTCATATTTAGACATTAGAGCAAACGCATACTGACCATGGTAGAAACCGAAGCCCCACGCATCACCGGGAAGTGTTCCAAAATTACCGTCATTGTCTAAATCAAAACCAAATTCGTTCAACAAACCTGTATTGGTCGAGTAGCTTTCAAAATATGGATATGAAATTGGTTCTAGGTTCGCGTCGCCACCTGCACCTTCGATACTTTGAGCAACAGAAAGGTAGTTCTTCTGGAAGCCTTCGAGCGCTGATTTGTCGGTACCAGTACCATTATTGTTAAATTCAGCCATCATCAGCACATCAGGTCGATTCTTTTGAATCACGGCAGCGACGTTGCGGATCTGGATAACCTTGGCAGCTGTTACTTTGTCAGCGTCATCAATCGTGTTATCCAAATAGTCGGTTACTAGTTTTGTTTGAGCGCTTGGTTCAATCTGCATTTCTGTTACAAGGTCTTCGAAGGTGGCACGATCAAAAGACAAGTTATAAGTCGCGATCTTTACTTCTTCAGGTTGAACGTAATCTGTGTCACTGCTGCAACCAATCAAAAGTGCAGAAGAGATGGCGAAAGCGATAGATGTTTTTAACAATTTCATAAAGTGGGTCCGCTAAATGCTGAAAGAAATTTGGGACGCGCATGTTATGAGATGGATATCATTCTGTAAGTGATTCTTGTCACAGGCAAGGCTCTGAAGTGATATCTTGTTGCATTGAAAATGTGACATTTGGAACTAGTGTCTGTAATTAGAATAAAGACTTAAAATTCATAAATTTAATTAGAACTGTGAATTAAAAAAGCCCTCATAGCAATATAAGGGCTTCAGAATAAGAATCAAACTGTGTTGTTATTGGTGTGTTAAGCGTATTTTTTTGCTTTAAGCATATTGTTCCACTGTCATCGCCCAATTTTTCTTCTGTTGTTCGAAATTCATTTTGATTTGCTGATAACGAACCTTAAGAACAGAGTGTTCGTACTTCTTCACAACGTCTTCGCGCTTGCTTTCAAGTAGCTGTTTTTTAACTTCGTAATATTCGTTCATGTTTGATACTAGAGCATCAAACTCTTGTTGAAGCTTCTCTGCGATTTGTTGCTTGTCGGCACGATGCATGATTTTTTGCTGGGTGCGTTTAAGTAACATTGACGCTTCAGCTTTCTCAATACGAGCTTGAGGGGTTTTCTTAAGCTTACTTGCCAGTCCCATCAACGAAGCACTCTTAATCAACCATTTTGTTGGATCGTATTGCCACCAGTAGATGCCGTTACGGTAGTCGTTCTCAAAGATGTGGTGGAAGTTGTGGTAGCCTTCGCCGAAAGTGAGTACTGCTAACACACCGTTATCACGCGCTGTGTTTTTGTCAGTAAAAGGTTGGCTACCCCAGATGTGAGCAAGAGAGTTAATAAAGAATGTTGTGTGGTGGTTAAGTACCAAACGAACTGCACCTACGATTAACAACATGCCAATCACGTCACCGTAAATCACACCTAAAGCGATAGGAACACCGAAATTCATTAGTAATGCTAACAGAACATAGTGCTTGTGCTGCCACATAACAATCTTATCTTTTTTAAGGTCACGGCAGTTTTCGTAGTTTTCGTACATTGAGGTGCTGTAATTACGAACCATCCAGCCAATGTGTGAGTACCAAAATCCACGTTTTGCAGAGTATGGGTCTTTGTCGTTGTTATCGACATGCTTGTGGTGAACACGGTGATCAGAAGACCAGTGTAGCGCGCTGTTCTGCAGGGCAAATGCACCACCTAATGCAAACAGGAATCTTAGGCTTGAATGCGCTTCAAACGCTTTATGTGACCATAAGCGGTGATAACCTGTCGTGATTGAAAGGTTACAGAACGTAAAGCAGATTGCTAGCCATATCCAGTGCTCCATGCCATAGCCAAAAAAGTAGCCATAAACGGGAGCCGCTACAACAGCAAGCAGCATACTAAAAGAGAACACAAAAATATTGAGCCAGATTAATGGCGGCTTTTTTGTAGATTGTTTGTCGGCACTATTCATTAGCAAATTTCCATTGGGCTTACATCTGTGCGCTAGAATATCAGCGTACACGTGTAAGTCAATATTGAAAGTGTAAACGTGTATTAGTATGTTTTGCTTAAATATTGTATAAAGGTAGTGTGAAATGTAGTAGCAAGTCATAAATGGAAGTACTAAGGGCTAATAAATGGAAATTAAGGTAGCTGAATATAAAGATTATGAGCGGATTGCCCAATTACACGCGGATAGCTGGAAGCTATATTACCGTGGCATTCTTGCTGATGATTACCTAGAACATGATGTTTTGGAGGACAGATCTGTTATTTGGCAGACTCGTTTGATTAATCCTCCTTTCAACCAACATGTTTTATTGCTTGAGGAAGGCGGTTTACTGGTTGGTTTTGTCTGCGCGTTCGGTAATCACAACTTTGAGCGTGGTACGTTCATCGATGCGTTACATGTAGATAATAATTATCGTGGACGAGGTGTAGGCAAGCGTCTGTTGTCTGAATTGTCGAAGTGGTTGCAGCAATACTATTCGGACTCAGGGCTTTACCTAGAGGTGATGTCTGAGAACCACCAAGCGATTGCTTTTTATCAGGCGATTGGTGGCAAAGAAGAACTAGAGCAAGTTTGGAACGCACCATGTGGCAGCCAAGTGAATGAAAAAGTGATTTCTTGGAGCTCTCCCGTTGAACTTGAACAGAAAACAGCGAGCGTTGTGTATTCTTAGTCGATTCTTGTTGAATACTGTTTTTTTGCTGAGTAGCAGGTTCTTAACGAAGCTATTTTAAAGCAGAAGAACAAAGACAAAAGCCCCGAGTATTAAGTTGCTCGGGGCTTTTTTGATTGAATTAGTGGTCGTTTTAATGATTCGCAAAGATGCGTGAAATATTGGGCGATTAATCACACCATGTGATCTTATTCCTACCGCCTTTTTTCGAAATGTAGAGTGCTTGGTCAGCGTCGTCGATAAGCTGCTCGACAGAACCAAGGGCTTGAGGGGCATGTTTCACACCGATTGAAATTGTTACTTCTAATCTAAGGCGAGTAGGGGATTCTAAAAGGGCATTAACCAGCGATTCAATTGAAGCCTCGGTTTCTCCTTGGACCAGCACCAAAAACTCTTCACCGCCGTATCGAAAGCAGTTACTGCTAGTCGGTAGTCGTTTTTGAATCTCATCGGCCAGTTCTTTAATCACCATGTCACCCATTTGATGGCCGTAGGTGTCGTTAATCGATTTGAAATGATCAATATCTATCATGAGCGATGTAATGGATCGCTGACGGTCTATGCTCGGTTCTATCACCTGATGAAGATAAAGGCGGTTGTAGCAGCCCGTTAGTGCGTCTTGATAGGAAAGGGCCTCGAACATATTAGATTGTTTGCGAAGCTGAATCGCTTGTTTGCGGAGTTGCTCGGATTGAGCGAAACGTTTGTGTACTTCCAGGTCACGTCTAACACAGGCCGCTGAGATTAGGATGTAAGCCGAGATATAAACGGAAATTGTTTCTATTTCATGCTCTGGCTCCGCTTCATAAAGCAGTGGCGCAAGGCCGATGAGATAAGCCAAAAAGATAAACGACAGCGTAGATATACTGTATCTGGCTGACAATCTTGAAAACGTACCAATGTAGATCATCACTAAAATGATGCCACCTTGGTAATCGAAGTTGTTCAGCTCGATGGCTAGTCGACCGACATAGACCAAGAAAAGTGAGCTAATTACAAGGAAGGCACTTTCTACGAGTTCCAAAACGTTGGGTTTGTTTGTAATACAGTATCTGGCGGCGGCCATCATCAATAAAAAAAGTATGACTCGGAAAATGATAGGCGTAATGCACTCGCTACCAAAGTGGATGTAGTCGGTGACGATAAAAGCACAGAATATTGAGATAGGGATGTAGATGAAATTTATGTACGGCAAATAAATTTCATTATCGAAATAGGTTTTAAATCTTTGATTCTTGAACCCAGAATAAGAGCGCATTGAGAAATTAGCCGAGATTGATACACAATAATTTGCGTAGTATGTCACAGTCTTTGGGATTGTAAACGACCATTTCTATAGATTTGTCAGTATGTTAGCTAGATCAACAAACGGTAGCGGGCAATATTCACGCTCTATTATCGATAGAGCGTGAATATCTAGAGGCTGGTGTAAGAGTGGTAAACAGAAATTAAAGCAGATTATAAAAACTAATCGCGATTAACGCTTGTTCTTCAGGTAACGCTTACGACGCTCTTCTTTTTTCTTAATCTGTTGTTCCGCTTTCAGCGCAGCCGCTTCTTCAACTTCGATCAGCTCTTGTGTGATCATTTCTGGCAACTCAAGCGTTACCTTACCTAAAGTGCCATTACGCAATTCGTGAAGCAGGATTTCTGAACATTTGTGAATGTCGATATGACCACCGGCACGAAGTGCACCACGCTTACGACCAATTGCTTCCATCAATTCGATGTCAGACTCTGGCAGATCTTCAATTTGGTAACGCTCTTGCAAAAGGTTAGGGTACTGCTTTGCTAGGTACTCTACTGTGTAAAATGCCACTTCATCGTATTCCATTGCTGTATCTTTTACAGCACCTGTTGCAGCCAAGCGGAAGCCACTGTGTGGGTTTTCTACTTTAGGCCAAAGGATTCCTGGAGTATCTGAAAGGATCACGCCATTTTGCAGATTGATACGTTGTTGGCGACGAGTTACCGCAGGTTGGTTACCAGTAACCGCAATCGTACGTCCAGCCAAGCAGTTGATGATGGTCGATTTACCCACGTTCGGGATGCCCATGATCATTGTACGAATGTTTTTGCCCATCTGTTCACGGTGCGGTGCCAGTTTACGTACCAGCTCCATAACGTGGTTAACTTCTTCTTTTACGCTAGTCGTAATCGCAATCGCTTTAACGCCTTGCTCCTTCTCGAAGTGCTCAATCCAACGTTGAGTCAGTTCAGGATCTGCAAGGTCACGCTTGTTTAGCACTTTTACACAAGGCTTATCGCCGCGCAGTGAAGAGATCATTGGGTTTTCACTACTGAACGGGATACGAGCGTCCAGTACTTCGATGATCACATCAACTTGTGGGATAACTTCTTCGATTTCTTTACGGGCTTTATGCATGTGACCCGGAAACCATTGGATTTTACTTGCAACCATATGAAAAATATACCTTTTGTTTTTATGGTAAATCTGATGGGGTATCAGGTGGGGTACCAAAAGAAAAAATCAGATAGTGGGGGGACTAGAAGTATTTTTACGACCACCTTAAGCCCCATCAACATTGTTGTGATCATTTTAACACTTTAACTGTTTGGACGAAAATCATAGTCAATTTAATAAATTTCACTTAGGTAGGTGGAAGCTGTCTGCGAAATACATCATTCTACTTGAACGGGTTCAGCTCATCAGATTGTTGGTTGGGCGTAACTGGAGTCCAGACTAAATTTTAGGAGTTTTAACGGGTGTAGGAATACCCAGGAGGCATGTGCTGATTTATTGATATATAGCTGAAGAGAAGGCTAATAAAGATAAGCTCTGCCGACACTTTAGGCAAGGACATAAAGAGTATCGCAAAGGTAAAAGGATTAAAGTTGTAGCTATTATGAGGGTACTGTAAATTAGATAAAGGCGTCGCAGAGAGACAACCTTGAATATACTGATGCCTTACAAAAGGCATGAAGGCACGGTTTACAGCCGACAATGATCGTTATTTTAAGAATCTCGAAGCGATTGGCAAAACATTAGATGCTTAATTGCAGGCCGAAGAAGTGTCTCGAGTTTTTGGCAATGAGCCTTCATGTTCAGAGAAATATGCGTGGTTACTTAAATGGTGAAGTTTCGCTTTTGGACTTGAATTCGGTTTTTTAACGTATAACTATGGGCACCAGATGGACGAAAATAAAGAAAAGCCCTATAAATAGGGCCTTATTGAAGGTTGTGAATTGAGGCTGAAAGCAGTTAGTATTCTGATTTTCAGTGTTGACTTTTTTGTTATTTAAAAAAAGGTTTGATTTTTTGTTAACGAGAGTGTCGCATTGCAACCACAACTTGTGCTATTTCAGTTGCTCAAAGCGCATATCAATGAGATTTTTTATGATTTCATTGATGCTACTGTCTTCTTGTTCGACCAACCACATCAATCGCTTTTTCGTCCTGTCTGTCATCGATACGCTATAGGGCCTCTTACCATTACATTTATCTCGAAACTTTTTTTGACTCCATGCGCGCTTCATTTTACCAATCAAGAGTGATTTACGATCTGGCTTATCGTGAAGCATATCGAAAATCGCAACAATAGCGGCTCTTTTGTCTTGTTCGCTTGAAACGCTCCAGACTTTTGACTGAAGTCTGTAACCTGTATCTTTTATATACTTCCATGACCAATTGCTTTGAGCTGTTTGGTTTTCTTCAAGCCAGGCTGACATTCTCGTATCTTCCAGAATGGACTCCCAAGTGTTTAGCAGTGTTTGAATAACTTTACGCTGCTGTGATAGTTCTAGTTCGGAACTCCGAAAGCTATCAATGATATTGCTTTTCCTTGCAGTGAAATTATTACTCATTGGCTTAAAAGCGTCATGTGATAATCCATCAAAGTTTCTGCCAATATCAAGATCGAGGCCAAAGTCATGTAGTTTTATTTTGTTGGAGTTACCTCTTCTAAGCTGATCTCGAAACTTAATTCTGTCAAATATCTTGCTTTGTTCCCTCAGATAACACCATACCCAGTTACAGAAACGTTCATCTGAGTTATGGAGCCATAAAAAATCCTCACCAGATAGTTGACAGTTTTGAAAATCAGTCTTCATTTTCTTAATGTGATTACTGTTAATTTTCCCATTTTTTTCTAGGTAGGATAATTCCTGTCTAAGAGCATTCAAACATTCTTGAACGCTACTGAAACCTTCCACCGATTGAAAAGTATCCTGATTAAGGGCTTGATTTAGGTAGTTGATATAGAAGCTGCATTCGCGGAAGGAATAAGCATTAAATGGTTCTTTAGGTACGTGAAAAGCCATAGTTGATATGCCTCTGTCGTTAAGTTCAGTATCCAATATATATCATTAATTATAATTACTGTGTAGTAATTTTAGTGATATATATGTGATTTTTTGGTGGTTATTATGTGGTTTTAGTGTGAGTTATTAGTGAGGTTATTCTGCATTTTATTGTGGCAATTCATTGGTATTGTTGCTCTGAACGGTGAGCGGAACTAGGCTAGATGTACATAACTTCTGAGTGGATTACAGGACACCCGTATTACGTGCAGCATTGTCCTATAAGGTTTGTGACCAAGTAGCTGAAGAGCAGGAGTGTCGGTATGACTATTATCTGATAGTAAGGTGGGTAACTATAAGCGTTACACCTACCCTAAGTAGGTGATAGAGATAAGGTAAAAAATAAGATGAGTGGGGATACCTGTAGATAAACAACACAGGAACTAACTCATGAAAGAATCAACTTACCATGGACTAACTATTCAAGGTTCGCAGGAAGAAAATAACATGCTCTATCTCGATAGATTGCTTACTACAATGAACAGTGCGCTTGAAGAATACACGCGAGTGTACGCTATTCGAATTGATCTCAGATTGCCAGTCGATGATAGTTTCTTTGATTGTCTTAGCCGAGATGAAATTGTTAGTTATAACCTTAGACGAACAAACTTGATGAAACGCTTTACAGAGTCTTTAAGCGCCAGAATTGAAGCTCAGGCGCGAAAGATACGTGGAGAGCGAAAAAGAGTACATTCCTGTAATGTCAGGTATGCTTGGGTAAGAGAGCGTGATACATCATGTAACGATCATTACCATTTAGTTCTGTTTCTCAATAAAGAGCGCTTTTGCAAGGCAGGTGACTACTCAGGGCAAGATAGCTTAGCCGCTTTAGTGATAAAATCCTGGGCGAGTGCGCTTGGCTGTGCAGCCGAAGATGTTTGTCGTTTGGTCTACTTCCCGAGAAATCATGGTTATCACCTGGATTCAAACCACAAAGATTTTTCTTATTGGTACAGTAAGCTGTTTTATCGAATTAGCTATCTAGCAAAGAAGAGAACTAAGCGCTATGGCGAGGGGCATCGTTGCTTTGGCTGTAGCACTAGGTAACCTCGACTAAGAGATTAAAAAAGGGGAGAGAATCCCCTTATCCTTTGTGACGATCCCTCAAGTCCCACACGCGCCATTGACTCGCTTGAATGTGCAAAAGAGCGTCACGTTTAAGCTGAGTCAAGGTGAAGGTATTTGAGAAGATGTCACCACTTAGGCAGTGGCTACAGAACTGATGGCAGTTTTCATTTAACAGGGAATAGTCTGTTTGTACATCAAGCATAGCGCCTGCTATTTGAACAGTAGACTCATTGCCAACGGCTCTACCTTGGGCGTTGCAACTGACGTAAATTGAAAGGGCTGTGGTATCTGCTAGAAACTGACGAATTGATGCAGCTTCGATAAGGCCTTTGCCATTACGATGGATGATACGTCCATTTCCCATGTACACACCTGAATGCTCAGCATATCCAAATGCGAGATCGCAATACACAATGCTCCCCCTTACTGGACCGTCGGTTTTCCAGAATAAATTTTGGATTAAACTTTTCGATAAGCTGCCTACAACAAAGCTCCCTATTGCGTGATATGGATTCATGTTATTTACCTCTCAAATGTGATGATAACGAAACTCAAAAGGGCTCTGAGCTTAATGTTAATAAGGGATTAGCGGTCCCGCCCCCTGAGTAAATGATTAGGTTTAAAGTTCAAGAGAAACAAAGTCTTTATCGACTTCATCTTGAGTGATTCCTATATAGCGAAGTGTGACTCCCTCAGATGTGTGACGAAGCATTTTCATGACACGTCCTATATCTTTTGTGGATTGATAGAGAAAGTAACCTCGCGTCTTTCTCATCGAGTGAGTACCTAAAGCGATATTCAGTTCTTGGCCTACTTGCTGAAACGCCATTGACACGGCGCGTCGTGAGATTGGCTGGGGTGGTTTGTTTTTCAACTGTTGGCATCGGTGGGATTGAAACAAATAGATGTGGTCGGGATGTTGCTCTCTCAACCTAGCAATATGCTGCTGCGCTTTGGTATTGAGTTGAATGTTGGCGAGCTTTCCGGTTTTACTCTCTCGAATAATGACTCGGTCGCCATGAATGTCTTCAAAGCGAATCGACAACAAATCAGAAATCCTCAGTGCTAGGTTTAATCCGATATGCCATACATCGGCCATTTGTGGATGACAACGAATACTCAATAAGTGACCAACCATACGTATGGTGTCATCGTCTTTAATTGCTTGGACTTCAGCCATAGTCTGCTTCCTTTTTTGTCTGTAGAAGGGTGTTTTGGGAAGCACAGAGCAGACGATATTAAAGAACCCTTATACAGCAAGGGATGGAAGCTTCCCGTTTTAACAATATGGGAAGCAGCCTCGTTTTGGCTCTGTGCTGGTGGTTGTGCTGAATGTTTGTGATATGAAGTGGAGCGGGACGGTTAGTGGATAGGGTTGCTACGAGTGATGATTAACTGTACTCAACCTGAACTTGGTCGTAGGCGTTCATTTCTACATAAGCTAGAAAGTTACACTCCCACATTTCATATAGCTCGGTTGTTTCTTGCAGGTACATACCAAGCCATCCGCTGAAACGAGCGAAAGCGACGTTGTTAGCAAAATCAAAAGCCAAGTCAGGAACGAGCTCTGGTGTACCGGTTCCCACATAAACAAGGTCAGTGATTTCAATAAGAGCGATATGGCTATCTTTGATATCTACCGTAATAGATACAGGGTGAAAGCCGCCGTCCTTCGGGTGGTAATTGGTATCTTGAAAACAGATGGTCATTTTTCCTCGGTAATTAACATCATCAATAGATCGTTTGATTAAGTCTTTCAGTTGATGTGAAGGCTTAGCTCGCTTGCACGCGAACATAGCCAGATTGGCTGCTTGATTCATAGGAACCTCTTTGAAATAAGTTAGGATTAACGAACGGATATGATGTTGATTGAGATAGCCGGTTGCGTGATGAGAGTGTGAGTGATGGCTTTAAGCCAGCTAGCAAGTAAGGTTTGAACTTCTGGCCGTTGTAAGTTGCACTGCTTAATCTCTGGGTGGTAGAACCAACACCCTGCGAAGTTGAAATACAGCGATAACTCTTTTTGTGGCTTACCAGTAACCATCACATCAAAGGTGGCAATAAAGCGAAGTTGCCAAGGTGTTTTGCTTGATGTTCGCTCTAATTGAATTTCGATTGGTTGAAAGCGACTATTTATATCTTTAGAGCGTATGTTTAACGCTACCCGCTCGACTGTATTGGGGATGACGTTTTCAGACATAAGTGCTTCAAGAAAACAATGCATGGGACTAACGAGTTCATCATTTACCCCAGAGATAGAAAACTTATTCATATCCACCCCTTTTCTGCAAATGACACATAATCCTCACCCACAACGATGTGGTCCAACACTCGGATATCCACCAGCTTGAGAGCATCTACTAAACGCTGTGTAATGCGTCTATCTGCTTGAGAGGGCTCAGCAATACCTGAAGGATGGTTATGAGCAAAAACGACGGCAGCAGCGTTATGGTTTAGTGCTGCTTTGAGTACTTCGCGTGGGTAAATAGAGGCAGCATCAATGGTGCCAAAGAACAACTCTTCAAAACTGATCAATTGATGTTGGTTATCAAGAAACATCACCGCAAACACTTCTCGGTCATGAGCTCCTAATTTGAGTTTTAAGTACTCTTTGACATTAGTTGGGTTAGTGAACGTGCCTTCACGTTTGTATTTTGCAGCCAGTGCGTCGGCTGCACGTTCTAGCAGTTCATTTAACTCTGAAGTTTTAAATGGGTAATCGTGTTGGTTGTTGGCGTTACGCATAAGAGCTCCTTGGGTTATCTGTTTGGTTATGCGTACTGATGAAATATATCTGAGAGCATTTTGAATCGGGGTGTGAAGGAGAGTATTTCCAGAGACAGGTAAAAAATAACTCTCTTGCCGTTGTTATGTAGCAATCGCAATAGAGCGACGAATGAACAATCAACACAATTAGCTGGTGCAAAGGATGTATCGGCTTTTCAGTCTCTGGAGAGTATAAAA
>NZ_JBFRLG010000011.1:0-36566 GCF_041469785.1 Vibrio sp. 10N.286.48.F5
TTTACTTTAATTGGTATTAGAAATGTAAGTGCTTACTTATCTCAGTCTCTTTTATAAGCAATTAACAACACAATCCACACTTCTTTATGAGAATTATTCTCAATATTTTGTTACATTTTGGTCGTTATTACTAAAAGGCAACAAATATGGATATTTCCCGTCGTAAGTTTATTCAATCATCTCTCGCTATATCTGCATTAACAGTACTACCCGCTTGTTCAATGAAGCGGTCTGCTGATGAGCAAGGAAAGTATGTTTATGACTTAACTGCTGAACCTTCAACGGCTGAGTTAGTAGCGGGATTTGATACCAATGTCTTAGCCTTTAATGGACAGATCCCAGCTCCGACGATTCGATGTCGACAGGGTGAAAAGGTCACAATTCGTTTTACGAATAAGCTATCAGAGCCGACGACTATCCATTGGCATGGCTTAAGAATTCCTATCGAAATGGACGGTGTTCCCTTCTTAAGTCAGCCACCGATCATGCCAGGTGAAACATTCATTTATGAGTTTACGCCGCCAGATGCTGGCACATTTTGGTATCACCCACATATGAATAGCGTTAAACAGCTTGGTATGGGCTTAGTTGGCCTTATTATCGTAGAAGAGAGTAATCCAATACGGTTCGATGAAGAACACGCATTGATGCTTAAACATTGGCATATCGATAAGCAAGGTCAATGGAAAGACTTAATGATTCCAAGACTCAGTGCTCGTATGGGCACTCCAGGAGAGTGGAGTAGCGTTAATGGTGTTCATGAACCTGTATACCAATTAAAGCAGCACGCAACGACTCGACTGCGTATCGCGAATGTCGATAATACGATCACTTATCCTATTGCTATCGAAGGGGCTGAGGCATGGGTGATTGCCATCGATGGTAACCCTGTAAAAACGCCTTACAAACTGACTCAACATAAAATCGGTCCAGGGATGCGTGTTGATATCGGACTGATCGCTCCTAAAGCTGGTGAGCGAGTTAACGTTCTCCATATGAAGGGGCGTTTCCCATTTTCTTTGTGTGAATTTGAAGTCGTAGATTCAGCATTTGCTCAAGGACGTTCGTTACCATTACTACCATTGAATCCAGTGCCCAACCTAGATCTTGCTAATGCTGAAGAGATCGACTTTTTATTTGAATGGGAAGGGGCTGTTTCTCCTGTATCCAAAGATGGAAAATCGATGCCTAAGTTTTGGCTAACAAATAAAAGAGCATGGGAAGGAATGAGCAAAGACAATATTCCTGAACCATTGGCGACTTTAGAGTTGGGTAAGACTTACATATTCGATCTTAAGAACGTCACTCAATATCATCACCCGATTCATATTCATGGTCATACATTTACTGTATTGGAACTTGATGGTAAAAAAATTGAAGAGCCTTTCCATACCGATACAGTGTTACTTGGAAAAAATGGCCGAGCTAAAGCTGCATTTGTTGCAGACAACCCCGGACGCTGGATGTACCACTGTCATGTAATTGAGCACATGAAAACAGGATTGATGGGATATATTGAAGTTAAGTGACACCTGTAACGTTTAATATTTGCGCATGCATTCTTAGTTTCTACCCTCGCTTTTATCGGCGTTAAAGCTAGAATATAGGGATTATTGTTTGGGAGGATTCATGGGTCAGTTATCTATTCTAGGTTTTATCGCCATCGGTGGCGCGTTTGGTGCTTGTTCACGTTACTTGATTTCAGAGTTATGCGTTGTGATGTTAGGGCGTGGTTTTCCTTACGGTACGCTGACTGTTAACGTAATTGGCTCTTTGATTATGGGATTGCTCATCGCCGCGTTTGAAAATGAGATGGTTGCGACGGAGCCGTGGAGACAAATTATCGGTCTTGGTTTCCTTGGAGCCCTGACGACATTTTCTACGTTTTCGATGGATAACGTGCTTCTTATGCAGCAGGGTGCGTTCTTCAAGATGGGGCTCAATGTACTGCTCAATGTGGTTCTCAGTATTTCAGCCGCATGGATCGGCTTCCAACTTCTGATAAAGTCTTAAAACTTTCTTACGATTTGTTAACAACTCGGCTTGGTTTATCCAAGCCGTTTTTATATACTCGATCGTACTTGTCGGAGTGCCATATGGCTGAGACCGTTAACTCGGGATCCGTTGAACCTGATCAGGCTAATACCTGCGAAGGGAACAAGAGTAGATATCTAACTAGAATCCTTCTAGAGATCTATCTCCAGATCACAACTGCATTTTCTTGCTGTGATCCCTCTTGTAGCATCTTATCCGTCAAGCATTTTTATCCCTATAAATAATGGCTAAAAGCCAAGGAAAAATGCTATGTCGAGTCGTAAACAAGCAAGACTGGAAGCGAAGAATTTCATTGATTCTTTATCTGTACAACCTTATCCAAACTCAAAAAAAGCTTACATCCAAGGGTCTCGAGCGGACATTCAAGTCCCTGTCCGAGAAATATCCCTCGCAGATAGCCTTGTTGGTGGCAGCAAAAAAGAGCCTGTATTCGAACCTAATGAGCCAATTCATGTCTACGACACCTCTGGTGTTTATACCGATCCTACGCATGAAATAGACCTTTATAGTGGCCTTCCTAAGTTGCGAGAGCAATGGATTGAAGAGCGTGGTGATACGGAATTGCTCGATGATGTAAGCTCTGTTTACACCAAAGAACGTTTAGAAGATGAAACCCTAGACGACCTTCGTTACGGAAACCTGCCTCGAATTCGTCGCGCTACTGGCGACCAATGTGTAACTCAACTGCATTATGCTCGTCAGGGAATTATCACTCCTGAGATGGAGTACATTGCGATACGTGAGAACATGGGGCGTCAGAAGTTCGCTGATGAACAGCTTAATCACCAACACCCAGGCCATAACTTTGGCGCAAACCTGCCAAAAGAAATTACCCCTGAGTTCGTGCGTAAAGAGGTCGCTGAAGGCCGAGCTATCATCCCTTCAAACATCAACCACCCAGAATCAGAACCTATGATTATTGGCCGAAACTTCTTAGTGAAAGTGAACGCAAATATCGGTAACTCTTCTGTAAGCTCTTCGATTGAAGAAGAAGTTGAGAAGCTAGTATGGTCGACTCGCTGGGGCGGCGATACCGTAATGGATCTTTCTACTGGCCGTAATATCCACGAGACTCGTGAATGGATCCTACGTAATAGCCCAGTGCCGATTGGTACGGTTCCTATGTATCAGGCGCTTGAGAAAGTGAATGGCGTAGCCGAAGACCTTAACTGGGAAGTGATGCGCGATACTTTGATTGAACAAGCGGAGCAGGGCGTTGATTACTTCACTATCCATGCTGGTTTGCTTCTTCGTTATGTTCCTATGACGGCTAAGCGTGTGACAGGTATTGTTTCTCGTGGTGGCTCTATTATCGCGAAATGGTGTCTTGCACATCACCAAGAAAGCTTCCTATACACACACTTCCGCGAGATCTGTGAGATCTGTGCGAAGTACGATGTGGCTTTGTCACTAGGTGACGGCCTACGTCCTGGCTCTATTGCAGATGCCAATGATGAGGCTCAGTTCTCGGAGTTACGTACTCTAGGTGAGTTAACTAAAGTGGCTTGGGAATACGATGTTCAGGTGATCATTGAAGGTCCTGGACATGTACCTATGCATCTTATTAAAGAGAACATGGATGAGCAGTTAGAGCACTGCCATGAAGCGCCTTTCTATACGTTAGGCCCGCTGACCACTGATATTGCACCGGGTTATGACCACATTACCTCTGGTATTGGCGCGGCGATGATTGGTTGGTACGGCTGTGCGATGCTTTGTTATGTAACACCTAAAGAGCATTTGGGCTTACCAAATAAAGAAGATGTGAAGACTGGCTTGATTACTTACAAGCTGGCAGCACATGCAGCAGACTTGGCAAAAGGGCATCCGGGCGCACAAATCCGAGATAATGCATTATCTAAAGCTCGTTTTGAATTCCGTTGGGAAGACCAATTTAATCTAGCTTTAGATCCAGAAACAGCCCGTTCTTTCCACGATGAAACCCTGCCACAAGAATCGGGCAAGGTTGCTCACTTCTGCTCTATGTGTGGACCTAAATTCTGTTCAATGAAGATCTCTCAAGAAGTTCGAGAGTACGCGAAAGACACTGAACAAGTGGCTGCTGATCAGGCTATCGAGATTAAGATGCTTGATAATCCGTTGGAAGGGATGCGTCAGAAATCACAAGAGTTCCGTGATACTGGCTCTGAACTTTATCACCCAGCAGTAGGCGCAAAAGAAGCTCAATTAGAGGAATAATGACAGTGAAGATTCTTATCCCATCTCAAAATATTGAGCTAACGGGAGAGGTGCAAAGCTGTCTATTGGTTGCTAAGCGACAAGGCTTGGCAACCGATGCAGTTGAGTTGGGTGTAAGCCCAACTCAATGCTTCTCTATCGTTGATGCTCAGCAAGCGTTATCTATTGGTTTTGCTCATGATGTTGATTCATTGGCGGAGTGTCGCTCAAGTGAGCTTGATCATATCGTTTATTACAGTCATTCAGTGGCGCTAGCTGGTGTCCGCGATGCCTTGGCACAAACTCCGAATACCATCTATATCGGTGTCTTAGATGACTCAGCTGCATTGGATATCTGGTCACAGCTAGATTCTAATCGTGCTATCAAGAGTGAAACTCCAGCTCATCAGGAGTTAGATAGTCGTGGTCACTTTGCTTGGTTACTTACTTTGTTGGCGTTGGAATTCCCATTAGAAGATGCACTGGTTTTAGCTCGCGCAGCATCTAGTGTTTCACGTGGAACATGGCCAGCAAACTATCAAAACTTTCCTATTCCCGTTCTCGAAGATGAGCGACTGGATATTAGTGTTGGTTGGGCGCACCAAGGAACATCACTGTCGTTCCCGGAATTGAGTAAGAGTAGCCTAGGACTATACCCAGTGGTTGATGATGTTGAGTGGATCGAAAGGCTGCTCAAGCTTGGAATTAACACAGTTCAACTGCGTATTAAGAACCCACAGCAAGCAGATTTAGAACAACAAATCGCGCGATCTATCGAACTCGGTAGAGAGCACAACGCTCAGGTTTTTATCAATGACTATTGGCAATTGGCACTTAAGCATGATGCTTTTGGTGTTCATTTGGGGCAAGAGGACATCGAAGAATCCAACCTATCTCAACTGAGCCAAGCTGGTATTAAGATCGGTCTATCGACTCATGGTTATTACGAGTTGCTACGCATTGTGCAAATCAACCCAAGCTATATTGCGCTGGGGCATATATTCCCAACCACCACTAAGCAGATGCCATCGAAGCCTCAAGGACTTGTGCGTTTATCTCTCTATCAGCAGCTGATTGATACTATCCCATACACAGAAGAACTCACCGGTTATCCGACAGTTGCGATTGGTGGAATTGACCAGTCGACGGCCGCACAGGTGTGGAGTTGTGGGGTATCGAGCCTTGCTGTTGTACGTGCGATTACGTTAGCCGAAGACCCAAAACAAGTGATTGAGTTCTTCGAAGCATTAATGGCTGACCGTTCTTCAGGTGCTGCTAAAGAGGTAACTCAGGAGCTAAGTCATGCTGAATGATTTCGAATTCATTCGTTATCAACGACAACTCGCACTTCCTGAAGTGGGTGAGCAAGGGCAACGCAATCTATTAGATAGCCATGTATTGGTCATCGGTTGTGGTGGCTTAGGCAATGCTGCGGCTCTCTATCTTGCGGCTTCCGGTATCGGGAAAATCGTATTAGTTGATGATGATTGTGTGGATTCGTCTAACCTTCAACGACAAGTTGCGTTCAAGGAAAGCCAGTTAGGTTCGCCTAAGGTCGAAGCTCTGAAGCAAAAACTGACTGAGCTTAATGGTCGAAACCAAGTGAGAACCATCAATAGGCGAATGACTCAGAGCCAGCTTGAGCTTGAGGTGATGCTCGCTGATTTGGTGTTGGATTGTACTGACAACTTTGAGTCACGTCAGCAGGTTAACCAAGCATGTTTTGGTAGCAAGACACCTTTGGTTTCTGGTTCTGCGATCGGATGGAAAGGTCAGTTTATTGTCTTTGATTATCAGATGCAGAAAGGGTGCTATCACTGTTTGTTCCCGTTCAGTCATCATCCACAAACGACACGTTGTAGCGATAGCGGCATCATCGGCCCAGTTGTTGGCACCATAGGCAACCTCCAAGCACTGGCAGCGATTCAACGTATTAGCACTGGCGAGTTCCAGGCTGCAACACATCAGCTCAAACTGTTTGATGGTCAGACGATGAACTGGCAAAACTTAAGTGTCACTCAAGATAGTGAATGCCCCGTTTGCTGCACATCTACAGTTAACTATTTAGAAGAAGAAACCCAATGAGCAACATAACGATCTCTATCAATGAGCAACCAGAACAGGTTGCACAATCGTCGTCTCTAGCGGATATCATCCAAGCGCTTTCACTACCCGATCTGGGTTGTGTCTTTGCTATCAATAATGCGGTTGTCCCGCGTAGTCAGTGGCAACAAAGGGTCGTCAATGAAGGCGATGCTATTTCTCTTTTCCAAGCTATTGCAGGAGGCTAACTATGTTAACTATCGCAGATAAAACATTTCAATCACGACTCTTTACTGGAACGGGCAAGTTCGCGAATAAACATTTAATGGCGAGTGCTATCGAAGCTTCCGGTTCTCAACTGGCAACCATGGCGTTGAAGAGAGTTGATATTCGCTCTGAGCAAGATGATATTTTACAGCCCATCATTGATGCTGGCGTGAACTTGTTACCAAATACCTCCGGGGCGAAGAACGCGAAGGATGCCATCTTTGCTGCGCATTTGGCTCGCGAAGCGCTAGGCACAAACTGGCTCAAACTGGAAATTCACCCTGATCCAAAGTACTTGATGCCAGACCCAATTGAGACATTAAAAGCGGCTGAGCAAATGGTTAAAGATGGCTTTGTTGTGTTGCCTTACTGTCATGCTGACCCAGTGTTGTGTAAACGATTGGAAGAGGTGGGTTGTGCTGCGGTTATGCCGCTAGGTGCGCCGATTGGGTCGAACAAAGGTATCGCTTCGGCAGACTTCTTAGAGATCATTATCGACCAAGCGAACGTCCCTGTGATTGTTGACGCTGGTATTGGTGCGCCATCTCATGCTACTCGTGCAATGGAAATGGGCGCGGATGCCGTGTTAGTTAATACTGCAATTGCGGCTTCTCAACAACCCGTTGATATGGCGATTGCTTTTAAACTGGCAGTTGAAGCTGGCCGTATGGCTTACCTTTCTGGTCTTGCTGGACAGGTGTCTCATGCGGTTGCTTCTAGTCCGCTAACTTCATTCCTAGACGAGTAGTGTCCTTATGACGTTTGTTGATCGATTTAAACAGCTCAACTGGGATGACATTGGTATGTCCATCTTCAGTAAAACGGCAGCGGATGTTGAGCGCGCTCTGAGTAAACCTAAACGCGACTTGGAAGACTTTAAGGCTCTTATCTCTCCGGCAGCAGAACCTTACTTAGAGCAGATGGCGCAACAATCGTTGGCACTCACACGCAAGCGATTCGGCAATACAATGTCGTTGTATATTCCATTGTACCTCTCAAACTTATGTGCGAATGCGTGCACGTATTGTGGTTTCTCAATGGAGAACCGCATTAAGCGTCGCACACTTACTTTAGATGAAATCGATGCTGAAAGTGCCGCTATCAAAAAGATGAAGTTTGATAGTGTATTGTTGGTGACTGGTGAACATGAAACCAAGGTCGGGATGAAGTACTTCCGTGAAGTGCTACCGAATATTAAGGCACAATTTAACTATCTTGCGATGGAAGTGCAGCCGCTTGATCAAGATGACTACGCAGAGCTTAAAACTCTCGGCTTAGATGCGGTGATGGTTTACCAAGAAACGTATAGCCCAAGTACCTACGCGGAACACCACTTGCGTGGCAATAAAATGGATTTTGAATACCGGCTCGAAACGCCCGATCGTTTGGCAAAAGCGGGTATTGATAAGATAGGTATTGGCGCTTTGATTGGCTTGGAAGATTGGCGTACCGACTGTTTCTTCGTGGCCGCTCACTTAGACTATCTTGAGCGTACTTATTGGCAAACACGTTACTCGATTTCATTCCCACGTCTTCGTCCGTGTGAGGGTGGTTTGCAGCCTAAATCGATTATGAGTGATAAACAGTTGGTTCAACTTATCTGTGCGTATCGTTTATTAAACCCTGAGGTTGAATTGTCTCTCTCGACTCGTGAGTCTGCAGCTTTCCGTGACAATGTGTTGCCATTGGGAATCACCAGTATGTCGGCTGCGTCTAAAACCCAGCCTGGTGGCTATGCTTCTGATGAAGAAGAACTCGAGCAATTTGAAATAAGTGATGAGCGAAGTGCTGCCGATGTTGAGTCAATGATTCGTCAACGTGGTTTTGATCCTGTGTGGAGAAACTGGCACAGTGCTTACTCTGGTTAGCGAACACGCAGATTTATGTTCCACGTGAAACATCGACGAAGTTAAATCGACAAATAAAAACGGCTACCCTAAGGTGGCCGTTTTTCATTTCATTAAGTTTGAATTAGCTAAGCATTAAGCATTAAGCATTAAGCATTAAGCATTAAGCATTAAGCATTAAGCATGAGCAAGTGGAGTGGTTGATTGGCGTAACCATTCCAATGTATCACCTTCAACTAATGGGCTAACATCGTTCCATACTTTCTGGTGGTAATCATTAAGCCATGCAAGTTCAGGTCGTGTCAGTAAATCGACGTTGATGTTGCGCTTATCGATAGGGCAACGTGTTAGCGACTCAAACGTTAGTACTGAGAAGTCACCTTGAGTTGGCAGCTCAACCACCAGTTCTAGGTTTTCGATACGGATACCAAATTCATCTGCACGGTAGTAACCCGGCTCGTTTGATAACACCATGCCTTCAACAAGAGGTACATCGATTAGCTTCTTAGAGATGCTTTGCGGACCTTCATGAACACTTAGGAAATGACCAACACCGTGACCAGTACCGTGGTCGTAGTCGAAGCCTTCTGCCCATAAGTGTTGGCGAGCTAGAATATCAAGTTGGAAACCACGAGTACCCTGTGGGAAACGTGCACGCGCGATACCGATGTGACCTTTAAGCGCTAACGTGAACTGCTGGATCATTTCGTCGCTTGGCTGGCCAATCGCGATAGTTCGAGTGATGTCGGTTGTACCATCTAGGTACTGACCGCCTGAATCGACTAGGTAAAGAGTATTCATCTCTAACTGACCTGGTTCAGGTTGATTCTCGTGGTTGTAGTGACACATTGCTGCGTTACCGCCTGCAGCTGAAATCGTGTCAAAACTTAGATCCATCAGTGTTGGGTCTTGTTCACGGAATGACTGTACTGTGTCTGCTAGTACCGCTTCGTTGTGCAGATTACCTTGCGCCACTTCTGCATCAATCCAAGATAGGAATTTTGCCATCGCCACGCCATCACGGATGTGACACGCTTTCATGCCGGCAATTTCTGTTTCGTTCTTCGCGGCTTTTGGCATTAGGCATGGGTCGGCTGCTTCAATGATATGAGCACCAGCGTTTTGGAGAACAAGCGTGTACCAAGCATTGCTTGTGCCTGAATCAACAGACACATTCTTACCTTCTAAAGATTGAAGGCGGGCTTCAAGCTCAGATGGGTGAGAAACACGAATACCATTACCAACGTGCGCTTCAAAGCCTGCAGGGATACGAGCGGGGTCTAAGAAGAAATCGACACTTTCATCGGCGTGAATGATTGCATTAGATAACACAACCGGCAGACGAGATACGTCTAAACCACGAATGTTGAGTAACCAGCAGATTGAATCCAGCTCAGTAAGGATAGCGGCATCAGTGCCTTTGGCTTTTAGTAGGCTTGCAATTTCTTCACGCTTACTTTCACTTGATTGGCCAACGGCGTCGGTTGCCATGAGGCGAACATCAGATACAACAGGCTCAGGGCGATCAGACCAAAGCTCATCAATCGGGTTTGCCGCTAGTGTTGTGAGTTCTACTTTATCAGCTAGTTTAGCTTGTGCGCCTTTCAACCAAGCCGCCGTATGCATGCGTGGGTCGAATGCAACTTTACTGCCTTGTGCGAGTGAATTGATGATCCAATCTAAAGCCGGTTCTTCAATAAGATGGCGATACTCAAATAGCTCACCAGGTACTTGTTTACGAACCTGGACGGTATAGCGACCATCAACAAAAATAGCCGCGTTTTCGCGAGTGATAACAGCCGCACCTGCAGAGCCAGTGAAACCGGTTAGCCAGTGAAGTCGCTCGTTGTGAGCTGGAACGTATTCACCTAGGTACTCGTCTTCATGTGGAATGATAACAGCATCTAAGTGGTTTGCTTCAAGCCAAGCTCGAACCGCAGCAACGCGTTCAGCAGTGATATTGTGCATCTGTGTTTATCCTTATTGTTAGGGTCCTTGTTAACACTCACAGTCGATATACATGCGAGGGGACTTATTAGGTCAATAAGCTAGCGCTTTTGTTCGTTTGCTGCAAACGCTGTACGCCATTTTTATCTAAGGTGCAGAGTTTTTTCTTTGATGATATCTCGTAGCCAAGTTAACGCTGGGTCATTTTCTCTGTCACGGTGCCAAAACAGAGTGTATGCCATCGGTGGGAATTCCATCGGTAAAGGGACAACCACTAAGTCGAGTTGCTTGGCGACGAGGTAAGTAAAGTGGCTTGGTGCAGTAAACACAAAGTCGGTGTAGGTACATAGGCTTGCGGCGCTATTGAAGTCTGGAACAGAAATAGCGATATCTCGCTGATGACCAAGATCAGCTAGTTTGTAGTCGAGCAGCCATCGATCGTTCCCATCACATCTTACTTGTACATGACGCTGCGCAAGGTAGGTTCCCAAATCCCATTTACCACTTAGAGCAGGGTGGTTACGCCTTAATACACACATTTGTGCATCACGGTAGATCTCTTGTTCGCAGATGTCGTCTGGCGGCAGCATGGTTAAGCGCGCGTCGTTGATGTCGATGTCTTTGCCTGTGAGTCCGATATCTAACTCACCAAGCTGTAGCTTCTTAAAGGTTTGCTCCGTCCAAGCGTGGGTGTTGATATTCACCTTAGGGGCTTGTCGAAATATCGCTGGTAAAAAGTGGGGAAGAATAAGTGGGTAAACGCTCTCAACAGCCGCAATGTGAAAACTGTGGTCACTGTTGTTGGGAATGAAGGTCTCTGGTTGGGTGAGCACATCAAGTTGGTTGATCAGCGTTTCTAATCGAGGTTTGAGAAAGACCGCCTTTGGTGTTGGTCGCAGACCATGAGCACTTCGCGTGAAAAGGGGATCATTAAATTGCTCACGAAGTTTGGCCAATGACTTACTAACCGCTGACTGGCTTAGGCACAATCGGTGGGCGGTGCGAGTCACACTTAGCTCTTCCATCAGCACCTGCAAGCAAACTAATAGATTGAGGTCGAGGCGCGATAGTTTCTCAATATTCATATGAGTTTCCTATTTGGAATAATGCTAATGAGTATATGCCATTTTTGTTCATATCTTTAGTTGGTTATTATGCACCTAAATTAACTCATTCGGAGAATCTTGTGCCTTCTAACGCGCTTCCAACCCCTAGTAAACTGCAGGTTGCTTTATTGGCAATGCTGGTTCTTTTTAGCCCTTTGGCTATTGATATCTACCTGCCAGCTCTGCCACAAATTTCGACAGCGTTTCACGTGGAACATGCACTAGCACAAGATACGATTACTTGGTTTTTATTTGCCATGGGTGTCGGCCAACTATTTGCCGGCCCTTTGGCGGATAAGCTAGGACGTCGAACCGTTGCATTGGGAGGTGTTAGTATCTATGCATTGAGTGCTTGCTTGGCGTGGGCAGCTCAATCGATTGATATGATGCTAATAGCTCGGCTGCTACAAGGCTTAGGAGCTTGTGCGACTTCTGTAGCTGCCTTTGCAACGGTTCGCGATCTATTTGGTCCAGAGAAGAGTGGCCGAATGATCAGCTACCTTAATGGTGCTATTTGCTTTATTCCTGCATTGGCACCGATTCTTGGCGCTTGGTTAACTCATCAATTTGGCTGGCGTTCGAACTTCAGCTTTATGGCGGGTTTTGCCGTCGTTGTCGGTACTATCTTATTCTTCCAAATGAAAGAATCGAACCCGGTGACGGAAAAGGTAGCGGTGTTCAAACTAGAGCGCTACTGGTCAGTATTAAAAACACCTTCATTCCTATTCCACGCAACTCTATGTTTGATGGCGATGGCAGTGATCCTCGCTTATGTAACCTCAGCACCGGTTGTGTTGATGGAGAACCTTGGCTTAACCATGAAAGAGTTTACTTTCTGGTTTGGTGTTAATGCGGCCATCAACATTGCAGCTGCGTTTACTGCACCTAAATTTATGGACCGTTTTGGTACCTATAAAGCACTGGTGGTTGGTATCTCGACGCTGGGCTTAGCGGGTGTGATTATGTTGGTGCTTGCTGAGCACGCTACTCCAATCGCGTTCATGCTACCGATCTTCTTATCGTCAGTTGGCTTTGCTTGGATTCTTGGTGCTGCGGCAGGTAAAGCTCTAGAACCTTTCGGTGACCGTGCGGGTACAGCTGCTGCGCTGCTTGGCTTGTTCCAAATGAGCGGTTCAGGGCTTCTTGTGGGTACCATGCAACGTCTTGATTTAACGTCGCAAGTGATGATTGCTCTGCAAATGTTCCTGATTGTTCCTGCGTTATTAGTGCTTGCGAGCAAAGCGGGTAAGTCTTGGCACACGACGTTTGCTAAGGCATAAGTTACAAGGGTGACAAAATATACAAATGGCGGTTTTCGAAACGTTAAAACATGGTATATTTGTCACTCATTGAAACGTTAGTCCCCAACGGAAAATACTGTAATGTCATTAACAACCTACGAAATGGCGCGCGTCTTAGAACAAATGGAAGATGCACCTGAAAAGGTCATGTTTGGTAAACTGCTTAAAGAGCTAGGCAACCAAAGTGAAGAGCGTATTCGCAGTGCGGCAAAACAAGTTCCAATCGATACTTTGCGAGATATCATTTACCAATTTCAGCGTGTGGTAGAGTCTCGTAAGGGTGAGCAGGTTCAGCTATTGGCAAAAGAACTTGCAGAGCAAGGCATCTCTGCTGAAGAGCTACAAGCTTTTCTAAATAAGTAAGCTTATCCCAGTTAAAAAAGAAACCACTCAATTGATTGGTTTCTTGCGTTTGGGCTGTAGCATTTAGCTTTAGCAGTTCAAAAGAGGTGAAAACTTATTTTAATTCCTGAACTGCGCTTTCAAAACTCTATCAAGTGAGAATGGTCCTGCGCCCCACACGACAACGATAAGAATCATTAACCCCCAAAGCTGATGATCGTAGAAGCCTTGATCCCACAATACAGGGTAAGACACGACAGCAATGATATTGAAAACGAACAACACCGCAGCCATAGGTCGTGTTAATAAACCGAGCGCTAAAAACATCGGTAGAATTAACTCAGCGGCAGTGCCCATGTAAGCAGCCAATTCCCAAGGTAGCAGTGGCACTTGGTATTCCAATTCAAACAAGTAAAGCGTGCTATCCCAAGTAGCTATCTTGGTGAGTCCAGAATTAAAGAATACCCACGCCACCCAAAGGCGACAAAATAGTAGAAGCACTGGAACAAAAAGTGCCTGTGATTTCTCAATCAAACTGTCGTATTGAGCCATCATGTTCGTGACTGTGTTGTTATCCATGTTATGCCTCCAATTCGGCATTGATTGAAAAACCTGAGATGACGTTTAGCGCCATAACAGTATTCAGATGTTGTAGTAATAAAGGATCGATTGCTGAGAGTGTTCGACCTGATTGCAATTCAGTGAGGAGTTGGTGGCTCTCTTCACTCAAACTATGGCTCTCAACCTGTGAATTCTCAGCTCGGATTAACACCCCAAATTCAGCTTGGTTGATGTCTAGCCCATCAAGTTGCTGCTGATAGATGGCGTGTTCAAGCGCGATAATCGTGTAACTAGAATGAATCAGTGTTATTGAATCTTTGAGATGAAAGACTAAAGCGCCTTGTTGCTCTTGTGGTACATCTGCAAGGCAAGAAAGAGGTCTCTGGTCGACATGTGCTTGTGACGAAAACCTTACCAAGCTATCTTTCTGCCATTCATACAAAGCCACTTCACCGAGATAAGGTGCAGCCTCAATAACGGCAGGAAAGGCTTGGATAGTCTGTTCAAAGTGTTCACCGTAACCACTGACATCACCAGAGGTCGATGGATAATGTAAGACATGTTGACGAGCCATCTGTTGGAAGCACTCTTCACCAACCAACATTTCAGTGAGTGGGTAGGTTGCTGCCAGAACTTCGCTCAAGCTGATCACAAAGTTATTACGGTAAATCTGGATGCGTTGTTCATCGGTAAAATGGTCGCTCACTATGTCGCAGTACTCACCATTGTTTTGATAGCGTAGGGCGTTAGCAAACTCCAATTGAACCTCTGCTAGGGAGTGGCTCATGAGGCGCGACTCCTTTGGTTGAACTTGTCGTGTTGATACAAGATATCACTGGCTTTGGTTGCTTCAGCCAATAAAACTTGTGGCTCTGGGATATCGAGATCCCACTCAATCAAGGTATGGCGCAAACCATGTTGTGCAACCCAGTCAGTGTAGAGTTTCCACACTTCGTCACAGACAGGTTTACTGTGTGTGTCTATCCAGATCTCACCTTGTTCAAGCTTCTTTTTGGTAAAACCTGCCAAGTGAATCTCTTCAACTTTGTCTGCTGGTATTCCGTTTAAGTACTCTTCACAACTAAAGCCATGATTAAAAGATGAGACGAAAATATTATTGAAATCGAGCAGTAGGCGACACTCAGTACGCTTTTGTACCTCAGCCAAAAACTCCCACTCAGGAATAGTAGAATGCTTGAAGGATAGGTAGCTCGATGGGTTCTCAATCAACATCGGGCGTTGCAAGCTGTCTTGAACCTCGATGACATTACGACAGAAGACTTCCAATGCTTCTTCTGTGTAAGGCAGCGGTAGCAAGTCATTGAAATAATGACCACTTTTCTGACTCCAACTGAGATGATCAGAAACCAAGAAGGGTTCGATATCATCAATGAGCTCTTTTAATTGCACAAGATGATGTTGATTGATGCGCTCAACAGAACCTAGCGACAACCCAACACCGTGACAACTGATGTTGTGTGCGTGACGAATTTCTCTGAGTTGTTGTCGTTGCGGTGATTGAGCTAAGAAGTAGTTCTCGCTGTGAACTTCTAACCAACTTACTAAGGCTGGATTTTGGCTAAAGAAGTCCAAGTGCGGTGTTCTAAGGCCAACCCCTGCGTAGGGGTGAAGAGTTTGAGTCACAACGATTCTCCTAACAAGAAGTGGAGGTGAGCTGAATGTCAGCTCACCATACTAAGCAGCTCAATTATGATGATTGAGTGTTACCACCTGATAATTTGCCACATAGCCCTTTAGGTACGACTACGAACGCATCGGATTGGTTGTCTTCTTTTGCTGTACCCGCACATGAGCTTGTTTTGGTTGCACAATCATTTTGGCCAGCTTTTGCCACGCCGTAGCATTTTTCTTTTGCTGCTGCTTCCGCAGGTGCTGATGTAAGAACTGCACCGCCGAACGCTAGTACACTTGTGATTGCAGCTGTAACAGCAAGATTAGAATTTTTCATAGTCATTCCCTCTAGGACTTAATAGTATTTTATATCGCAGGTTAATGGATTGTTAACTTGCTTACTAAAAAGGATAGGAAGAACTAGGAAATAATTTCACGACATTATAAGAAATATCAATATTAATGATGTGTTAGCTATTAAGTTACTGATTATATGATGTTATTTTTTGATTGTTTTTTCTTCTTATTATCCTAAACGCAGCCTAGTGTTTAGGTTATAATCAACTTTTATGTATAAATACCCAGTAGTGAGCATATCCAATGATAGATCCTTCGCTTTTACTCGATGGCCTAAACGATAAACAACGTGAGGCGGTCGCGGCACCTTTAGAAAACCTACTTATTCTGGCAGGTGCAGGCAGTGGTAAAACGCGAGTGTTGGTGCATCGTATCGCTTGGCTGCAAAGCGTAGAGCAAGCATCACCGTTCTCTATTATGTCGGTTACCTTCACCAACAAAGCGGCAGCAGAGATGCGTGGTCGTATTGAAGAGTTGATGATGGGTAGTTCGTCAGGCATGTGGAACGGCACCTTCCATGGTATCTGTCACCGCATCCTTCGTGCTCACTACCTAGATGCAAAACTGCCAGAAGATTTCCAGATCATTGATTCTGATGATCAGATTCGTTTGCTACGCCGCTTAATCAAGGCGCAAAACCTCGATGAAAAGCAGTGGCCTGCTAAGCAAGCTTCTTGGTGGATCAATGGCAAGAAAGACGAGGGGTTACGCCCAAGTCACATTGACGCCTACCATGATCCAATAACTCAAACGTGGTTAAAGATCTATTCTGCTTACCAAGAAGCATGTGACCGTGCGGGTTTGGTCGACTTTGCGGAAATCTTGCTGCGATCGCATGAACTATTACGCGACAAGAAACACATTCGAGAGCATTACCAAGCACGCTTTAAGCATATCCTTGTCGATGAATTCCAAGATACCAACAACATCCAATACGCTTGGCTTCGGATGATGGCTGGCCCAGATTGTCGCGTGATGATCGTAGGTGATGATGACCAATCTATCTATGGTTGGCGTGGTGCGAAGATCGAAAATATTCAGAAGTTCTTGGATGAATTCCCAGGAGCTTCGACGGTTCGACTTGAACAAAACTACCGTTCAACTAAAACCATTCTGCAGGCGTCGAACGAGCTTATCTCGAACAACACCGAACGTATGGGTAAAGAGCTGTGGACCGATGGTAACGATGGCGAGCCAATCTCTGTGTACTCAGCTTATAACGAGCTAGATGAAGCACGTTTCACGGTCAGCAAAATCAAAGAGTGGCAAGAGAAAGGCGGTGCGTTAGAAGATACCGCGATGCTTTATCGTAATAACGCCCAATCTCGTGTGCTTGAAGAAGCGCTTATCCAAGGTGGCCTGCCTTACCGAATCTACGGTGGCATGCGATTCTTCGAGCGTCAAGAAATCAGAGACGCCTTGAGCTACATGCGCCTCATGAGCAACCGCAATAATGATGCCGCGTTTGAACGTGTGGTTAATACGCCAACGCGTGGCTTGGGTGATAAAACGTTAGAAACGATTCGTCTTGCTGCTCGTGATCGTGGTGCAACCATGTGGGAAGCCAGTGTTGCTTTGATAGAAGAGCAAGTGCTACCCGGTCGTGCTGCGGGCGCATTAAGTCGTTTTATCGAGCTGATTAATGCGCTTGAAGATGACACGTTGGAACTTAGCCTGCATGAACAAACCGACCACGTGATTAAATCGTCGGGTCTGTTTGCTATGTACGAGCAAGAGAAGGGTGAGAAGTCGAAGGCACGTATCGAGAACTTGGAAGAATTGGTAACGGCAACGCGCCAGTTTGAAAAGCCGGAAGAAGCGGATGAGATGAGCATGCTGACGGCGTTCTTAACTCACGCAGCTTTGGAAGCGGGTGAAGGTCAGGCCGATGAGTTTGACGATGCGGTTCAGTTAATGACTTTGCACAGTGCTAAAGGCCTAGAGTTTCCAATGGTGTTTATGGTGGGTGTCGAAGAAGGCATGTTCCCAAGCCAGATGTCGGCCGAAGAAGCGGGGCGTTTAGAAGAAGAGCGTCGCCTGTGCTATGTCGGTATGACCCGTGCGATGGAGAAGCTCTACATCACTTATGCTGAAATGCGTCGTTTGTATGGTCAAGACAAGTACCACAAGCCATCTCGTTTTATTCGTGAACTACCAGAAACCTGTCTGGATGAGGTTCGTATGAAAGCGCAAGTGAGTCGTCCTGCTAGCAGTGGCCGCTTTAGCCAAACCGCCGTGAAAGAGAACTTTAACGAAACAGGCTTTAGTTTGGGTTCTCGCGTTAAGCACCCTAAGTTTGGTGAAGGCACTATCATCAACTTCGAGGGAAGTGGCCCGCAGAGCCGAGTTCAAGTCGCGTTTAACGGTGAAGGCATCAAGTGGTTAGTAACGGCTTACGCGCGTTTAGAGCAGCTTTAATCTATTACTTCAGCATCTAATAACCGTTCATTATTGAAAACAAAAAGAGCAGCCAATGGCTGCTCTTTTTTATTGCGTACCGCTTTAAGCGGTCATAATACATGACTGACTAGAAGGGATCTTACAGTGCTTCAAGTGCCGCTTCGTAGTTTGGTTCTTCAGTGATCTCTGCAACCAACTCACTGTGTGTTACCACACCCTTTTCATCAACAACGACAACTGCACGTGTTGTTAGGCTTGCTAGTGGACCTTCAGCAATCGCTACGCCGTAGTCTGATGCGAATGTAGGAGAACGGAAAGTTGAAGCGTGTTGAACGCCTTCAATGCCTTCTAGTTCGCAGAAGCGACCTGCAGCAAATGGTAGGTCAGCAGAAATACAAACAACCACCGTGTTCTCAAGCTCTGCCGCTTTTGCGTTGAACGTACGTACGCTCGTTGCACAAGTTGCTGTGTCGATGCTTGGGAAGATGTTTAGAACCACTTTCTTGCCTGCAAGAGAAGCAAGAGTCAGTTCAGAAAGATCGCCTGCAGTTAGTGCAAAGCTTGGTGCTTGTTCGCCAGTTTGTGGGAATGTGCCAGTTAGCGGTACAGCAGCGCCTTTGAAGGTAACGTGTGACATGAATTTGTCCTTAGTTTACTTATGGTTATGAAACTAGTTGAGCCTAGTAAGACTTACGTTACTCGGAAGTGGTTAAGAAGTGAATTATTTAAATGTCAGAATTGTAATCAAAGGTCTTTGATTTATTTGTTTTAGGGGAAGAAAAAGCGGGACGACAGATAAAGAAAAACCCCGAGAGCTTGCGCTCATCGGGGTCTATAGTCTTACTCGCAGCAATCCGGCTACTAAGTGTGCTCCATGCATCAAATCCATGATAGTGTGCTGTTATCCTTCAGCGTATTCCTTTCGTCGCCTTCCTAGCGGTGTCCTTGATCTTATCCTGATCTGCCAACAATCCTCGTTAGCGCGCGTCACTTGTTCCTTGAGCGGTGTCCTTTACATCATCCTGATGTTCAGTCCTTTCCTCGTCCAGAGGTGTCCATTGTCTTTCCTTAGTAGCAACCATCCTAGTTACTATTGCGTCCATTCAATGTCCATTTCGCTATCCATGCCGATTATTCATCCTGAGTAATCGAATCTTCATCCTGAAGATAACCAAGTCCTTGGCGTTTCCTGTTCCGTGTCAGCATCCTTCCGACACCATTCATATTACCGATTCCTTATTTATCAGCAATGGTGCATAAGCGAATTTCTATATAATTATTTGAATGATAAATGTACGTATTGTTTAATTTCAATCGGTTACGGTTTGTGGGTGACTAATTTCGTCATCAAATATCGATATTTACTCACTGCCTTGTGAGAGATCTCGCACAAGGCTGCGAGTAAAAAGGGAGGATTATTCCCTATTGGCCAATAGCTGCACCTTCACGGCGAGGGTCTGCAGCACCTTCTAGACCATCTTTTGTGATGCGAATAGCGTGTAAACCCGAGTTAAGATCGCGAACGTTGACCTCAAATCCCATCTTTTCTAGCTCAGGTTTGAAGTTTTCCGCTGATGTTCCTTTTTCCAAATCTAAGGTACCGAAGCGATTTAGGAAGTGTGGTTGGTTGATCGCTTGTTGGATATCCATGTCCCATTGGGTGTGAGCAATGATCGCTTGTGCCACATAACCGATGATACGGCTGCCTCCCGGAGAGCCAATTGCCATGTAAGGTTTATCGTCTTGCATGATGATGGTCGGTGCCATTGAAGAACGTGGGCGCTTACCCGGTTCAAGTCGGTTCGCGATAGGTTTGCCATCGTTATGAGTCTTGAATGAGAAGTCGGTTAGTTCGTTATTGAGTAGGAAACCTCTAACCATCAAACGTGAGCCAAAGGCATTCTCAATAGTGGTAGTCATCGATACGACATTGCCATCACTATCGACAATGTTGAAGTGGCTGGTGGACGGCAACTCAATAGAAACATCTTGGCTTCTCTGCATCGCATGATCCCACGGTGGGGTGCCTGAAGGTGCGCTGTCTAATGCCTTACCTGCGGTAATTAACTGAGCACGCTCCTGCAAATAGTCAGTATTCACTAACCCTTGGGTTGGCATAGGCACATAATCTTGGTCTGCCATGTACATACCACGGTCTGCAAAGGCTAAGCGAGAAGCGTCTGCTAACACTTGCCAAGATTTTGCGTCGTTTGGCCCCCATGATTTGAGGTCAAACTGCTCAGTCATTGCAAGGATTTGTCCAACCGTTAACGCACCTGAACTTGGTGGCCCCATTCCGCAAATATCGTAGCTTTCATAAGCAGAACAAACCGGTTCGCGCTGCTTGATCGAATAGGCGTCGAAATCTTTCTGTGCCAATACGCCCGGGTTACCTTTCGCTGTTTGTACTGTGTTAATGATGTCGGCAGAAATCTCACCTTGGTAGAAAGCTTTAGCACCATCCTTCGAGATAGCGTGTAACGTTGCCGCGTATTCAGGGTTCTTAAGTTGCGTGCCAGCGGCTTTCGGGCTGCCATCGGCATTGAAGAAGTAGGCTTTAGTTGTCGCAAAGCGGCTCAGACGTTCTTGGTCGTTTTCGATCAAGGTGGCTAAACGTGGGCTGATAGTAAAACCTTCTTCAGCTAACTGAGCGATAGGTTTAATCAGTGATGCCCATTCGAGCTTGCCGTATTTCTGGTGAGTGTCCCACAGCAATTGCACCGTGCCCGGCGTGGCAACAGAACGACCGCCAACCACGGCATCATAGAATTTAAGCGGTTGTCCGTTTTCGTCTTGGAATAGACGTGGGGTGGCATCAAGTGGCGCAGTTTCACGGCCATCGTAGGTCTTGAGCTGTTTGTCTTTGCCATCAAAATAGACAAGGAACGCGCCGCCACCAATACCTGATGACTGAGGTTCCACTAAGCCAAGCATAAGCTGCACGGCAACCATGGCGTCAATTGCGTTACCACCACGGGCAAGTACATCAGCACCGGCTTGTGTTGCAAGAGGGTTGGCTGCGGTGACCATCCAATCGTTGGCTTTAACGAGTTGTTTGGTTTCTAAACCACTACTTTGTTCGGGTGCGACGGAATCGGCAGCTTGATTTGCCCAACTGACGTGAGAGGCAAAAAGTAGGGTAGAAGTGGCGAGGGTTGTTAGTTTTGTTTTCCACTGCATGATCTTCTCCTTTTAATATGCAGAGCTAGATTGGCAGCGGAAAGATTAGATAGCCAGTGCGTTGTTAACGAATTGTAATCTTGATTCGAATTTAAGCGATTAAACCGGACAGCGACTGCCAAAGAATACTCGCGCCAATCAGGCTGAATACCACGCCACATAAGCCATCGATGTATACCGTTGCTTCGCTAAGTTTCTTCTGTAGAGCCTTAGTCGAAAGCATCCACGCCAGTAGTGAAAACCAAAACAGAGACAGACCAAACAAGATAATAAGCGCAAAGCCTTTACCTGATAGAGACATGTCGGCAGGCACTAAGCTCGACATCAAGCTAATAAAGAACACCAAAGCTTTTGGGTTGAGAATATTGGTCGCAAACCCTTTCGAAAATGCCTGACGCTTGTTGGTCAGAATCAGATCTTTGGCATTGACGGTATCGTCGTCATCATCGTGGTTCTGAATGATTTGCCAGGTTGCTTTAAGTGCACCGTAGCCTAAGTACAGCAAGTAGCTACCGCCAGCCAACTGGATAATGGCAAATAGGGTTGGTTGCTGGTGGACTAGGTAACTGATTCCCGTCAGGCTGAGCAACGAATGCAGTAAGATCCCGCAAGATAAACCAAGCGCAATGTACAAGCCTGTTTGTCTGCCGTGGCGTGTCGCATTTTGCACGACTAACGCAAAGTCAGGGCCGGGGCTCATCAAAGCGATGAAATGGATAGAGGCGAGGGTGATCAGTATGGTGACTTCGTTCATGTCAGTTCTCAATAACGTTGCCGCTATTATTAAATAAGTAATCGTATTGAGCGTAGCTTACCGTGATTTGAAATCGAGCAATTGTAAATTATCAACACTTAGTTGATTTGTGAGGGTGGTACGCCGAACGTGGTTTTGAAAGCCTTAGAGAAGTGTGCTTGATCATAGAAGCCTACTTGGTGCGCGACCTTGGTACCACATATCCCAGACTTAATCAGACGCATGCTCTGTTCCATACGTAAACGGCTCAGCCATGCATAAGGCGTAATGCCCATTCTGTTTTTAAAATGGCGTTGGAATTGAGTCGTGGTTAAACCACACAACTCAGACAATTGTTCTAATCGCACTGGTTGATCCAAGTTCGCCATCAAGTAGTCTTTTAGCGTATCAATCGATTGATTACCCAGTTTGATGTCACTCTTCGATCCAAATTTCGCATAACGATCGACAATCGTCGAGAACCCTTCGAAAGGTAAGCAATCTTGAGCGAGCTGGCTGATGCTTTGATTGATTAACAGGCCGTGTAAGTTGCGTAATTGTAAAAACGCAGCTTGATCGGAGAGGATCAACTCAGAAAAGCCTAATGTGTGACCATTTTGCTTGGGATCGGCAAGATCTTGAAACCATTGAGGAGAAACTGCAAACACACTGACTTGATAACCTGAATCGAGTTTGGAGTGCCCATCATGCAGCTCATCAGGTGGCATGATAACCACTTGGCCTGCACCGACATGGTGGCTCGCCCCTTTGTAGGCGAACTTTTGCTGCCCTTGGGTAATTAAGCCGATGTGAAAGTCCAAATGATAGTGGCGTTGAAAGGCAAACTCTTGGTATTGAGCTTGGATCAGGCTGATATCTTCTGTTGGGGTAGAGTAGTAGTGGACTTTATCCATGGTACAAAAAAGCTTGGTCAAATAGTCATCAATTCAACCAAGCTTATCTGCGTATTAAGGGATTGTCTTGTAAAAAACGATCAATATCACTGTTTCGCGCGTTTGTTCTTCTTGTTGTTACGCAGGCCATCAAAGCTGAAAATAACCAGTGCCCCCCATATGAAAGCAAAGGTGATTGCTTTATCTGAGGTAAAGGCTTCACCGTAAATCAGAACCGCCAGTAAGAACATCAAGCTTGGACCTATGTACTGGAAAAAACCGAGTGTCGATAGCTTCAAGCGAGTTGCAGCGCCAGTAAAACACAGCAATGGAACCGTGGTGATCACACCGGCAGCAACCAGTAACAGGTTGAGTTGCATCGGGTTCATCGATAAGTTTGAGGTCGGGCTATCGGCAATAAACAGTAAGTAGGTTGCGGCGAGAGGCAGCATCACCAGAGTTTCAATGAACAAACCCGTTTGCGCTTCTAAGCTGACTTTCTTACGCAGCAAGCCATAAAAACCAAAGCTAAAGGCTAGGGCAATGGCGACGATAGGCACTGAGCCGAAGGCAATTAATTGGATTAATACGCCAATCGCAGCCAGAGCCACAGCAAACCATTGCAGCTTACGTAAGCGTTCGCCAAGGAAGAGCATCCCAAGTAGCACGTTAATCAGCGGGTTGATGTAATACCCCAAACTGGCATCGAGCATGTGATTGGAGTTCACCGCCCAGATAAAGATCAGCCAGTTAGCACCCACCAAAATAGACGTCGCTACCAAATAGAGCATTTTTGGTTTTGAGGTCAGGGTATCGCGGACTTTACGCCAGCTGCGGCCAATGTGTAGTAAGAAAGCGAGTAGGAAAAAAGACCATACTACACGGTGGCTGAGGATCTCTAACGGGGAAACGTCACTTAAAGATTTGAAATATATAGGGGCGATACCCCACATTGTGTAGGCGCCGACGGCAAGCAAAACTCCTTGGCGCGTACGTTGTTGTTCTTCCTGTGTCATGCATCTTTCTCTAGCACTGAGTGCTTATTAATAAGATTTATAAGAGAGTTGGTCAGTATAGGAGCGATAACCCTTTTCACCTAACAATTTGCGGTTTAATTCGCCAGCGTTCCCCTCTACAATGTGCGACTTGCTTGCCGAAGATGCTTGCTGATTTCATACCTCGATTAGGAACCACAATGACCGCCACTCTGATTGCTGAGCAAATACCAACTCCCGCGAATGATGCGCAAACCATCTTACAAGATGTGTTTGGCTATCAAAGCTTTCGCGATGGTCAGCAAGAGGTCATTGATTTGGCCGTTGAAGGCAAAGACAGCTTGGTGATTATGCCAACCGGTGGTGGTAAATCTCTGTGTTACCAAATCCCTGCTTTGGTTCGTGAAGGGCTGACTCTGGTTATCTCGCCGCTGATCTCGTTGATGAAAGACCAAGTCGATCAACTGAAGGCCAATGGTGTTGCTGCTGAGTGTATTAACTCTTCAATGCCACGTGACCAATTGCTGAATGTGTTCAATCGCATGAACTCAGGTCAGCTGAAAATGGTGTATGTGTCGCCAGAGCGCGTGTTGATGCGTGACTTTATCGAGCGTCTTCAGGGTTTACCGCTTTCAATGATTGCAGTCGATGAAGCGCACTGTATCTCTCAATGGGGTCACGACTTCCGCCCTGAATACGCATCATTAGGCCAGCTTAAACAGTACTTTCCGCATGTGCCTTACATGGCGCTCACAGCAACCGCTGATGATGCGACGCGTAAAGATATTATCTCGCGCCTACAGCTCCTGGACCCGCATACTTACTTAGGCAGCTTTGATCGCCCTAATATTCGCTACAACTTGGTTGAGAAGCACAAACCCGTGTCACAGGTGGTTCGCTACCTAGAAACACAAAAGGGCAATTGCGGCATCATCTACTGTGGTAGCCGTAAGAAAGTGGAGATGGTGACCGAGAAGCTGTGCAATAACGGTATTCGCGCCGCGGGTTATCACGCTGGTATGGACACCGATGAGCGTGCTTACGTTCAAGAAGCCTTTCAACGCGATGATATTCAGATCGTGGTCGCGACTGTGGCTTTCGGTATGGGCATCAACAAACCCAACGTACGTTTCGTGGTGCACTTTGATATCCCACGTAATATCGAGTCTTACTATCAAGAGACAGGCCGTGCAGGTCGTGATGGTTTGCCTGCTGAAGCGATGATGTTGTTTGACCCGGCTGATATGGGTTGGCTGCGTCGTATGCTAGATGAGAAAGAAGAAGGCCCACAGAAACAAGTTGAGATGCACAAGCTGAATGCGATGAGTGCCTTTGCTGAAGCGCAAACGTGTCGTCGTCAGGTTCTGCTTAACTATTTTGGCGAATATCGCGAGAAGCAATGTGGCAACTGCGATATCTGCTTAGATCCACCAAAACACTTTGACGCGACCCAAGAAGCACAGAAGGCGTTGTCTTGTGTGTACCGTGTGAATCAGTCATTTGGTATGGGCTACGTGGTCGAAGTAATGCGAGGCATGCAGAACATCCGTGTCCGCGATAATGGTCACGATAAGCTATCTACCTACGGTATTGGCCGCGATCACAGTCATGATTACTGGATCAGTATCTTCCGTCAGCTGATTCATAAAGGCTTGCTGTTCCAGAACATCACTCGTAACTCAACTTTACAGCTAACAGAAGAAGCCCGCCCGCTGCTGCGCGGTGAGATGTCTTTGGAATTGGCTGTTCCTCGTTTAGATACAGCGGTGCGTAATGCTAAGTCCGATAAGTTAAGCAGCAAGAATTACGATAAGAAGCTGTTTGCGAAACTGCGTAAGCTGCGTAAGTCGATTGCTGATGAAGATGGCTTGCCACCATATGTGGTATTCAGTGACGCGACCTTGATTGATATGGCTGAAATACTACCTACTTCATACGGAGAAATGCTGGCAGTCAACGGTGTCGGTCAACGTAAACTCGATAAGTACGCAGACCCATTCCTAGATCTGATTCAAGAACACATCACCACACACGGCTAGTTTGCGAGAAACGTCTAACTAATAGAAAAAGAATAAGGTTGATAGGGACATGACAACACAAACAGAATTTGGCTTAAGAGAGTATTTAGCTGAGGAAGGGCGTTTATTGATTACGTCTCCAAGTTTTGATTTTGATTCTTATGAAGTGCTAGGTGAAAAGCTGGTGGCGTTGTTGTCAGCGTCAGTTGTTGAAAAGCAATGGGACGCCGATATGCATTCTTGGTTGATTGATTTTGAAGATTGCCGAATGTTCTTAAAGTCCGAACATTACAGTGAATCAATTTGGTTTGAGTCGTTAAACGCTGAAGAAAGCCGAGAAGAGTTTGATTATCTCGCGACGCTTTTCAAGCGCGGTTTTTAACTTTTGGCATCTCTTCTAAAACACAGCTTCTAGAGCTATTCACCAATAAAAGTGAGAATAAACGTTTGCGTTTGTTCTCACCGTTGCAGCCAATATTGATTAATGTATAATCGCCCGCCGCTCAGCAGAGCAATTTTTAGATACATTTTTTAATTCACATTATTGGTAAGAGCTTTCTTGGATTATTCGAAGAAATGACTCGATTTGGGTTCCCTCACCCCCAAACCAAACTAAAAAGGTACAGCATGAGTAACTTTACCCCTGCGCAACAGCGCAAAGCCTTAGCACTATTAGTTTTGTTCCATTTGGTGATTATTGCGTCAAGCAACTATCTGGTTCAGCTACCTTTTACCGTCTTCGGTATGCACACCACTTGGGGTGCTTTCACTTTCCCGTTTATCTTCCTAGCGACCGATCTGACCGTACGCATTTTTGGCGCGCAGCTTGCCCGTAAAATCATTTTCTTAGTGATGCTACCAGCTCTGGCCGTTTCTTATTTCTTGTCAGTGGTGTTCTTTGAAGGTTCATTCCAAGGCTTTAGCCAACTAGGTGAGTTCAACTTGTTTGTTGCACGTATCGCCGCGGCGAGCTTCATGGCTTATTTACTGGGTCAGATCTTGGATGTACATGTTTTTAACCGCCTACGTCAGCTTAAACAGTGGTGGGTAGCCCCAACATGCTCAACGTTATTCGGTAATGCCATTGATACCATCGCATTCTTTGCGATTGCTTTCTACCAAAGCCCAGATCCATTTATGGCCGAGCATTGGACTGAGATTGCCTTAGTCGATTACGGATTCAAACTTATCATCAGCTTAGGCTTGTTCGTGCCTATGTACGGCGTGCTTCTTAACTACATTGTTAGAAAGCTAACCGCAGTGAACCCTGACTTTAAAGCGACAGGCGTGAACGCTTAAGTTTGAGATTTGTAACACAAAGCATTAATGCAGCGATAAGAAAAAGCCCAAGTTAGTCTACTAACTTGGGCTTTTTTTAATTTCTAGCGTCAGATACTAATATCAGAGGCATTTAATATTCAATGGCCAGCCAATATCGGTTTGTCTATTCGACTCGATCTCTAGCTCTGCAGCGGTCAGCGGATTGTCAGCTAACCATTGCTTAGAAAGCGTTAGGGTTAGATTGTTGTCATTCGTCGTCAGTTTGAACTCAGGCTCTAGCGCTGGGTTACGACGGTGGGTCAGCAAAATAGCTAAACGCAGAATACGTAAAATACGCTTGCTGCTGGTGCCTGAGATAGCGTGTTGCTCTGGTAATGAGGTTAACTGTTCACGGTAGCGACGAGTTAACTCACCCAAGTAGTGCTTTTGCGCTCGAGTAAAGCCAGGTAGGTCTAAGTTTTGCAGCAGATAAGCGCTGTGCTCACCGCCTTTTTTGAAATCGATGGTTAAACCAATCTCGTGAAGCTTAGCTGCCGTTTGCAATAGCACACCAGCTTGAGGTTCTGAAACCCACGCTTCGGCGCCCGCTTGGTCTAGCAGCGTTTGTGCGACTACAGCAACTTGTTCACCGTAGCTTACGTCCATTTGGTAGCGTGATTGAACACTCTTAATGGTACGCGCTCGGATATCTTCTTGGCGAAGCTCATCAACCATCTCGTAGGCTAGGCCTTCACGGAGTGCGCCGCCTGCGAGTGTCATTGAATCTATTTCAAGCAACTCAAAAATAGCAATAAGAATGGAAAGGCCACTCGGGAACACTAATGCGCGTTCAAGGGTAAGTCCTTCGATTTCTAGCTCTTCCAAGCGCTCAGTAATCATCGCTTGTTTCTGTAGACGCTTAAGTTTGGCATGAGTAATCACTTCATCCATGCCTTGCGCCAACATGATCTCTTGCAGTGCTTGAACGGTACCGCTGGCGCCCACACACACATCCCATCCGATATCAGTGTAGCTATCTAGGATAGGAGCCAACGTCGACTTCGCCGCTTCAATGGCGTTGTTAAAGTTGGTAGCGGTTAATTGGCGGTTTTTAAAGTGGCGCTCAAGCCAAGTAACACAGCCCATCTTTAGGCTGGTTAGTGCTTTCGCTGAGAAGCCTTCACCAATGATCATCTCGGTGCTTGCGCCACCAATATCAACAACCAGTCGGCGGCCGCTGCCACCAGAAGTGTGTGCTACGCCTTTATAGATAGTCGCAGCTTCTTCTTCTCCGGAGATAACATTGATGTCGTAACCAAGGATCTGGTTCGCTTTCTCTAGAAATATATCCACATTGATAGCAGTACGTAGGGTCGCTGTACCGACAATGCGGATATTTTCTTTCGGAATATCTTGAAGTCGCTCTGCAAAGAGACTCAAACAGTCCCAACCGCGCTGCATGGCTTCTGTACTAAGCGCATTATTTTCATCTAAGCCTGCAGCTAAACGCACTTTGCGCTTAATTTTAGCCATGGTTTGTACGCTGCCATCGATATGACGCACAACGAGCATATGAAAACTGTTCGACCCGAGGTCGATTGCAGCGTAAAGCGGGGGTGACACTGTTTGACTCATAAGCGACTAAGCTTCCTTGTTATGACGCGGTTGGCGTGGGCGACGGTTCTGGTTTGGTTTACGGTTCCCGTTGCGTGGGCCATTGTTGTTTGAGCGGCGTTGTTGCGGGTTACGTGTACGTAAGCGCAATGGTGCTGGTAGATCTTCTAGCAGTGCAGAAGCATCGTAGTCAGACACAGGGATCGCGTGCTCAATGTATTCTTCGATTGGTGGCAAGTTGATTGCGTAATCTTCACAAGCAAAGCTGATCGAGTGACCACTTGCACCAGCACGACCTGTACGGCCGATACGGTGAACGTAATCTTCACAGTCATCAGGTAGGTCGAAGTTGAATACGTGTGTTACTTGAGGAATGTGTAGACCACGTGCTGCAACGTCGGTTGCGACAAGCAGGTCAACATCACCTTTAGTGAATTGCTCAAGAATCTTTTCACGTTTCTTCTGAGGAACATCGCCAGTTAGCAGGCCAACACGGTGACCATCTGCAGCTAGGTGACCCCAAACAGACTCACATTTGTGCTTAGTGTTAGCGAAGATGATAGCGCGCTCTGGCCACTCTTCTTCAACTAGAGTCTGCAGCAGTGCCATTTTGTGTTCGTTTGATGGGTAGAACAGTTCTTCCTGAATGCGGTGACCTGTTTTACGCTCTGGCTCAACAACAACATGCTCAGGGTTGTGCATGTGTTCGAACGCTAGCTCTTGTACGCGGTAAGACAATGTCGCAGAGAACAGCATGTTCAGGCGATCTTTTGGCTCAGGCATACGGCGGAACAAGAAGCGGATGTCTTTGATGAAACCAAGATCGAACATGCGATCAGCTTCGTCAAGAACAACAGCTTGAATGTGGTTAAGGTTAAATACCTTCTGCTTGTAGAAATCGATGATGCGGCCAGTCGTACCAATTAAGATATCTGCGCCTTCTTCGATTTTACCTAGTTGCTTGTCGTAGCTTTCGCCACCGTAAGCAAGTGCTGCCTTGATACCTGTGCTTTCAACCAGAGAGTCAGCATCGTTGTAGATCTGAATCGCGAGTTCACGCGTTGGTGCCATAATAATCGCACGTGGCTGGTTAGGCTTACGCCCTTCATGCTCAGATGTTTTTAGCAGGTGGTTAAAAGTAGCAGTAAGAAACGCAAGCGTTTTACCAGTACCCGTTTGGGCCTGGCCTGCAATGTCTTGGCCGGTGAGCAGTACCGGGAGCGCCAAGGCTTGGATAGGGGTACAATAATCGAACCCTTTTTTCTCCAATCCTTCAATGACTTGCGGAAGTAAATCCAAGTCGGCGAACTTTTGCTCTGTGATATGCGTCTTTTTCATTGCTATAGAATATCAGCTTAAGCTTGCAATACGAAAGTAAATACATTCCAATAGGGCATCTATTTACTGGTTATCATCCAACCAGTTCTAAAAAATACATTGGAGTGGAAGATGAGTGATAAGATTTTGCAGCTAACTGATGACGGTTTTGATAACGATGTAATCAATGCTGCAGGCCCTGTTCTTGTTGATTTTTGGGCAGAATGGTGTGGTCCATGTAAAATGATTGCGCCGATTCTTGATGAAATCGCAGACGAGTATGAAGGCAAGCTCACAATCGGTAAATTAAATATCGACCAAAATGCTGGTACTCCACCAAAGTTTGGTATTCGCGGTATTCCAACGCTACTTCTTTTCAAAGATGGCGGCGTAGCAGCGACTAAAGTTGGTGCATTATCTAAAACTCAACTTAAAGAGTTCTTAGACGCTAACCTTTAATCAGGTCAGCATTTGAAAAGAAACCGTGCAGTTAACAAATGCGCGGTTTTGTTTTTTCTAAGCTATGGACTAGTCTTAGTTTTAGTGCTAATTTATCGCACGTTAATTGAACGAATTTCTCTTCTTGGTCGATCCTGTGACCAAATCCTTCTTAACTTAAGAAAACAGATCCTATTTTGACTAAACAAACTTCCACCACTATGAATCTTACTGAACTGAAGAACAGACCTGTGTCTGAGCTTGTTAAACTTAGCGAAAGCTTAGGTCTTGAAAATCAAGCTCGCCTAAGAAAACAAGACATTATCTTCTCCATCCTTAAAGCGCATGCAAAAAGTGGTGAAGACATCTTTGGTGATGGTGTTCTAGAAATTCTTCAAGACGGTTTTGGTTTCCTACGTAGCGCCGACAGTTCATACCTGGCTGGCCCAGATGATATCTACGTATCACCAAGCCAAATTCGTCGTTTTAACCTACGTACAGGTGACTCTATTGGCGGTAAAATCCGTCCACCTAAAGACGGTGAGCGTTACTTTGCACTGCTTAAAGTAAACACGGTTAACTACGACAAGCCAGACAACGCACGTAACAAGATTCTTTTCGAAAACCTTACTCCTCTTCACGCTAACGAACGTATGGTGATGGAAGCGGGTAATGGTGCGACTGAAGATATTACGGCTCGTATTCTTGACCTTGCATCTCCAATTGGTAAAGGTCAGCGTGGTCTGATTGTTGCTCCGCCTAAAGCGGGTAAGACAATGCTTCTGCAAAACATTGCTCAAAGCATTGCACGTAACCATCCTGAGTGTGAACTAATGGTTCTACTTATCGATGAGCGTCCAGAAGAAGTAACAGAAATGCAGCGCCTAGTTAAAGGCGAAGTAGTTGCTTCAACATTCGATGAGCCAGCATCTCGCCACGTACAAGTTGCAGAAATGGTTATCGAGAAAGCGAAGCGCCTTGTTGAACACAAGAAAGATGTAGTTATCCTACTGGATTCTATTACTCGTCTAGCTCGTGCTTACAACACTGTGATTCCTTCATCAGGTAAAGTTCTTACTGGTGGTGTTGATGCGAATGCTCTACATCGTCCAAAGCGTTTCTTCGGTGCGGCACGTAACGTAGAAGAAGGCGGTAGCTTAACGATCATCGCAACAGCACTGGTTGATACTGGTTCTAAGATGGATGAAGTTATCTACGAAGAATTCAAAGGTACAGGTAACATGGAACTGCACCTTAACCGTAAGATTGCTGAAAAACGCGTATTCCCAGCGATTGATTTCAACCGCTCTGGTACTCGTCGTGAAGAGCTTCTTACCAAGAACGATGAACTACAGAAGATGTGGATCCTGCGTAAGATTGTTCACCCAATGGGCGAAATCGACGCAATGGAATTCCTTATCGACAAGCTAGCAATGACGAAAACGAACGATGAGTTCTTTGACGCAATGCGTCGTCAGTAATATTGATTAGCTGATCGTATTTAATAAGCGCTGCCCTCGGGTGGCGCTTTTTATTTGCATTTTGTAGCGCCAGCTTGCAGAATGAGCAAAAGTGTTACAAGGACGTTAAAATGCAACATGGACTGTTGTCATCATTACTCCTGTCTACTTCACTGTTATTTTCACCGGTTGGTATGAGCTATGCCACCGAGATGTCTCCACTTACAGTAGAGTCTTGGCTTGAGAATGATCAAGTAAAACTGAAAACTGCTGAACTACTAGAGCTTGTCGTACGTGACGAAGTCAATTCGCTACGCTTTGCGCTTGAGCGCCTGACATTTCCCCAGCAAGAGGTGGCTCGTTACCAACTCTTGAAGAAGCTTGAACAGCAAAAAATCGTACTCACACCCAAGATGTCTATCTTCATCGAGCAGCAACTTGCTATCACGCCCACTTATCAAGTCTTAGAACGTGGCGATGGCTATGAGTTTACGGTACCTGCCTTTAATTACCCTTCAATTGCTAATCGCCTTATTAAACAATGGCGTCAAGATCAGAAGACATTGGTATTTGTGCTAGATGCAGAGAAACAGGAACTCGACCTAAAAGAGTGGTTATCTGGATCTGAACATCAAGTTCAAACGCGAGAAGCGTTGCTCATTAGAGAGCTAGACAGTTTGTCTCCTGAAGCGGTTGATTACCTAACTAAGCAACTCACCGCATCTTCTATTGTTAGTTGGTTACCTTCTACTGAGGTGGTGGTTCGATTAGCGCAAGTGAGCGAAGACCCAGAGGTTTACAAAATTCTATGGCGAATGAAGGCCGATTATCATAGCCAAGCTGAGCTAGTTCGCCTTGCTGAAACCAAACAAACGTTCGCGCTTGAACAGGTGATGGCAGCGACTAAGAACCCGCGTTTGAAAGATGAAGCGATTACTTTGCTTACCAAAGTTAACCCGTTATCAGAAGAGGTGAAGCTGTTCCTTGTCTCTAGGATGGCGATTGCTGATGAAGCACCATTAGTTGCGCGTGAACTCGCCAAACAAGGTCATACGCGATGGTTGCAAGATCTCGTCAATGATAACCCTCAGGTGAAGAGTTCTTTGATCGAGCAAGCATTACCGTAAAGTGGATTTTGCCTCTCAATAACCACACTAAAAAGGGGGACCTCAGCGTCACCCTTTTTGATATACTGAGCGCAGAATAATCAGCATGTAGAAGTCCTATGAGTTTTAAAGATTTACGTGATTTTATCGACCATCTTGAAAGTATTGGTCAGTTGAAACGCATTTCTCACCCAGTCGATCCAGACTACGAAATGACCGAAATTAGCGACCGTACTCTACGTGCTGGTGGCCCGGCTCTTTTGTTTGAAAATCCAGTAGGCTATGACATGCCCGTTTTGACCAATCTATTTGGTACACCTAATCGGGTTGCTATTGGTATGGGACGTCAAGAAGTCAAAGAACTGCGTGAAGTGGGCAAGTTGCTTGCTTACCTAAAAGAACCTGAGCCACCAAAAGGCTTTAAAGACGCTCTTGATAAACTACCTGTGTTTAAGCAAGTCTTAAACATGCCAGCTAAACGCCTTCGCAAAGCGGCTTGCCAACAAGTGGTATGGCAAGGCGATGACGTCGACCTAGATAAAATCCCTGTGATGAGCTGTTGGGCTGATGATGTCGCGCCATTGCTAACATGGGGTTTAACGGTTACTCGTGGTCCAAACAAGAAACGCCAAAACTTAGGTATCTATCGTCAGCAGAAGATCGGCAAGAATAAAATCATCATGCGTTGGTTAGCCCACCGTGGTGGAGCATTGGATCTGCGTGATTGGATGGAAACTAACCCTGGGAAACCATTCCCAGTATCGGTAGCGTTTGGTGCTGATCCTGCCACCATTCTTGGTGCGGTTACGCCAGTGCCGGATAGTTTATCTGAGTACGCGTTTGCAGGCTTACTACGTGGTAGTAAAACTGAGGTCGTTAAATCAATCAGCAACGACTTAGAAGTTCCCGCAAGTGCAGAAATCGTGATGGAAGGTTACATCGACCCGAATGAATTCGCAGATGAAGGGCCTTACGGAGATCATACTGGTTACTACAACGAGAAAGAAAAGCACCATGTGTTTACTATTACTCATGTAACCATGCGCGAGAACCCTATCTATCACAGCACCTATACTGGCCGTCCACCTGATGAGCCAGCGGTATTGGGTGTTGCGCTAAATGAAGTGTTTGTGCCTATTCTTCAAAAGCAGTTCCCAGAGATTGAAGATTTCTATCTACCGCCTGAAGGTTGTTCGTACCGAATGGCAGTCGTGACCATGAAGAAGCAATACCCAGGTCACGCTAAGCGAGTGATGATGGGTGTATGGTCTTTCTTACGCCAATTCATGTACACCAAATTTTTATTGGTGTGTGATGAAGATGTGAATGCACGTGATTGGTCTCAAGTAACCGCAGCGATGTGCGAACATATGGATCCGTCACGCGATAGCCTGATGATAGAGAACACGCCGATCGATTCATTGGATTTTGCCTCACCCGTGGTTGGGTTAGGTTCTAAGATGGGTCTAGATATTACTAAGAAGTGGGACGCAGAGTTAGCGTTATCGCCAGATGTCCAAACAGCACCTGTAAATAGTGAACATATTGAGGGTAGCTTGGCTGAGTTAACCAAGGTTCATCCTGAAATTATTGATGTTCACCTGCAAAACGACAATGCCAGCATGGTTGTGGTGTCTATTGATAAGCAAGCTGCCGGTAATGGTAAGAAAATCATGGAAGCGGTTTGGTCTCAATTTGATGAGAACAAGTTTGTTATCGTGTGTGATGGCGATGTCAATGTGAGTGATTGGAATGACATCATTTGGGCTGTAACGACAAGAATGGATCCGGCGAGAGATACGTTATTCCTGCAGAACGAAACTGGACACTCAAAAATGGGTCTCGATGCGACCAATAAGTGGGAAGGTGAATGCCTGCGTGAGTGGGGTGTACCAATCACAAAAGATCCTGATGTTGTGAAAAAGATTGATAGCATCTGGGAACAGCTAGGAATTTCATGAGCTACCAAGTAGTCTTATACCCAGAAAACATCAGTTTCACAGTAGAAAAAGGGCAAACGGTCTTGGATGCTGCGCTCAACAGCGATATCTATTTCCCAAACCGTTGCCAAGTTGGCGCATGCGCAATGTGTATGTGCAAAAAATTAGAAGGGCAAGTGAGTTACCACCTTGAACCCATGCTCACAGAGAAAGAGCAGCAACAAGGCTGGATTTTTGCTTGCCAAGCATTTGCAGAAAGTAATTTAGTTCTAACCTTTGCCGATTAAGGGTTAGTAAGAGGAAGAACATGACTATTAAATGTAAAGTGAAGTCTATCGAGCCTTTGGCTTGTAATACTTACCAAATCCTACTTCACCCAGAAACACCGGTCGCTTTTAAAGCGGGCCAGTACCTGATGGTTGAAATGGGCGAGAAAGATAAGCGCCCATTCTCTATCGCAAGTAGCCCTTGCCGCCACGAAGGTGAGCTTGAGCTGCACATTGGTGCTGCCGAGCACAACGCTTACGCACTAGAAGTGGTTGAAGCGATGAAGAAGGCACAAGCTGAAGATGGCGATATTGCGATTGATGCTCCACACGGAGATGCTTGGATCAAAGAAGAAAGCGATCGCCCTCTATTACTTATTGCTGGTGGCACGGGTTTCAGCTACGTGCGCTCTATTCTTGATCACTGCATCGCGCAAAATAGCTCGAAAGAGATCTACCTATACTGGGGCGCAAAAGATGAGTGCCAGTTATATGCTAAAGAAGAGTTGGTTGGCATTGCAGAAAAGCATAGCAATGTGCACTTTGTACCGGTAGTAGAAGAAGCACCGGAAGTTTGGCATGGCCAAACAGGTAATGTGCTTGAGGCTGTTATGCAAAGTTTCGAATCATTAGCTGATTTCGATATCTATATTGCAGGTCGTTTTGAAATGGCGGGCGCTGCAAGAGACCTATTTACTCAGAATAAAGAAGCAAAGCGTGACCATATGTACGCTGATGCTTACGCATTTATCTAACAATACCCTTAGATTTTGAGCAAAAAGAGAGCAGAAATGCTCTCTTTTTTACGTTTAGGTGAACTATTAGGCAGTTAACCCCTATTTATTCATTTTTCATGAAAAAGTAGTTGCTAAGCTGAGAGGGTTCCCTATAATGCGACACCACTGAGACGGCAGACGCCACAAGGCTTCAGCAAGAATCAGTAAGACGGAAAGCGACAAAAAATTAATTTTCAAAAAGTGTTTGACACTGAATGTTAATTCGCTAGAATGGCCGTCCACTTCGAGAGGCTCCTTACTTAAAAGGAACGCTCAAGAAGTTAAGCTCTTTAACAATTTAAACCTATCAATCTGTGTGGGCACTCGTTGATGAATATCAAAACGTTTTATCGTTAGATAAAACAGATTCTTCGGAATCAAAATTGATTTCAATGAACTGAGTGACCAATACGTTTAACTACTTGTAGTTATTCGGCACAGTCAATTCATTACCATTCTGTTCCTATTTATTTAAGAAGAGAGGGGTAATAGCTTTAGAATTACATGTTTACTTCGGTAAATATTAGTTTTGAA
>NZ_JBFRLG010000011.1:37334-38901 GCF_041469785.1 Vibrio sp. 10N.286.48.F5
TTAAATTGAAGAGTTTGATCATGGCTCAGATTGAACGCTGGCGGCAGGCCTAACACATGCAAGTCGAGCGGAAACGACACTAACAATCCTTCGGGTGCGTTAATGGGCGTCGAGCGGCGGACGGGTGAGTAATGCCTAGGAAATTGCCTTGATGTGGGGGATAACCATTGGAAACGATGGCTAATACCGCATAATGCCTACGGGCCAAAGAGGGGGACCTTCGGGCCTCTCGCGTCAAGATATGCCTAGGTGGGATTAGCTAGTTGGTGAGGTAATGGCTCACCAAGGCGACGATCCCTAGCTGGTCTGAGAGGATGATCAGCCACACTGGAACTGAGACACGGTCCAGACTCCTACGGGAGGCAGCAGTGGGGAATATTGCACAATGGGCGAAAGCCTGATGCAGCCATGCCGCGTGTATGAAGAAGGCCTTCGGGTTGTAAAGTACTTTCAGTTGTGAGGAAGGGGGTAGTGTTAATAGCGCTATCTCTTGACGTTAGCAACAGAAGAAGCACCGGCTAACTCCGTGCCAGCAGCCGCGGTAATACGGAGGGTGCGAGCGTTAATCGGAATTACTGGGCGTAAAGCGCATGCAGGTGGTTCATTAAGTCAGATGTGAAAGCCCGGGGCTCAACCTCGGAACTGCATTTGAAACTGGTGAACTAGAGTACTGTAGAGGGGGGTAGAATTTCAGGTGTAGCGGTGAAATGCGTAGAGATCTGAAGGAATACCAGTGGCGAAGGCGGCCCCCTGGACAGATACTGACACTCAGATGCGAAAGCGTGGGGAGCAAACAGGATTAGATACCCTGGTAGTCCACGCCGTAAACGATGTCTACTTGGAGGTTGTGGCCTTGAGCCGTGGCTTTCGGAGCTAACGCGTTAAGTAGACCGCCTGGGGAGTACGGTCGCAAGATTAAAACTCAAATGAATTGACGGGGGCCCGCACAAGCGGTGGAGCATGTGGTTTAATTCGATGCAACGCGAAGAACCTTACCTACTCTTGACATCCAGAGAAGCCAGCGGAGACGCAGGTGTGCCTTCGGGAACTCTGAGACAGGTGCTGCATGGCTGTCGTCAGCTCGTGTTGTGAAATGTTGGGTTAAGTCCCGCAACGAGCGCAACCCTTATCCTTGTTTGCCAGCGAGTAATGTCGGGAACTCCAGGGAGACTGCCGGTGATAAACCGGAGGAAGGTGGGGACGACGTCAAGTCATCATGGCCCTTACGAGTAGGGCTACACACGTGCTACAATGGCGCATACAGAGGGCAGCAAGCTAGCGATAGTGAGCGAATCCCAAAAAGTGCGTCGTAGTCCGGATTGGAGTCTGCAACTCGACTCCATGAAGTCGGAATCGCTAGTAATCGTGAATCAGAATGTCACGGTGAATACGTTCCCGGGCCTTGTACACACCGCCCGTCACACCATGGGAGTGGGCTGCAAAAGAAGTGGGTAGTTTAACCTTTCGGGGAGGACGCTCACCACTTTGTGGTTCATGACTGGGGTGAAGTCGTAACAAGGTAGCCCTAGGGGAACCTGGGGCTGGATCACCTCCTTATACGAAGATA
>NZ_JBFRLG010000012.1:0-117644 GCF_041469785.1 Vibrio sp. 10N.286.48.F5
AATAAGGATATCTTATGAATGATACTCTCAATATAAGTTCGTCTGAAACACAGAGGAATAATAAAGTAGAGGTAATACCAAAGGAAATTAAATTTGCTTTTTGGCTACTATGTTGTTGTTTTGCCATGTGGGGTTTGGCAAATAACATGACTGATGTACTTATTGCACAGTTTCGAAAAGTATTTACTTTAACCGATATGCAATCCGGTTTGGTACAAACGGCTTTCTATGGCGCTTATTTTTGTTTGGCTCTTCCCGCTGCGCTTTTCATACAGCGATACAGTTATAAAGCCGGAGTGCTTTTGGGCCTTGGATTGTTTGCAACCGGCGCACTGCTATTTTATCCCGCCGCGCAAGCAATGGAATATTTACCTTTCTTGCTGGCATTATTTGTTCTAGCTGGCGGTCTCTCCATTCTAGAAACAAGTGCCAACCCATACATATTAGCGATGGGTCCTGAAGAAACCGCAACTCGACGTCTAAATATTGCTCAAGCTTGTAACCCTATTGGTTCGATCACTGGGGTGTTAATTGGCAAATTTTACATCTTATCGCAACTAAACCCTGCAACGGATAGTGAACGTGCGGCCATGGCTGCTGACGAACTAGCGAAAATTCAATCTGACGAACTGTACGCAGTAATGATGCCCTATATGGGCGTAGCAGTTGTTATTGCTTTAATTTGGCTATTGATTCTTAAAACTAAGATGCCGGCCGCAAAGGACACAAGTACTACCGGTGAGTCTACATTTGGTCAGGCGTACCGCCGTATTGTCAAGCGAAGCCACTTCACCAAAGGCGTGTTAGCTCAGTTTTTCTATGTCGGTGCGCAAATTGGTTGTTGGTCATGGACTATTCGTTACGTGATGCAAGAAGTCGGCGGTACAGAAGCAGAAGCATCAACATACCTACTGACATCTATTGTGATTTTCTCTGTCATGCGCTGGGTTTGTGTCGCGCTGATGAAACACATTGAACCACAAAAACTACTTGCTGCTTTGGCTGCGATCGCTGCGATTTTAGTCGCTGTAATCATGGTAGTGGGTGGGTTAGCAGGAGCTTATGCACTAGTCGGTGTGTCTGCATGTATGTCTCTGATGTTCCCGACTATTTTTGGGCTATCACTGAGAGATTTAGGGTCTGATTCAAAGTTTGGTGGAAGCTTCTTAATCATGGCAATCCTGGGTGGTGCACTGCTAACCGCCATCATGGGGCAAATCTCAGATGCAGCAGGCATTGGTGCCGCATTTGTTATCCCATTCATTGGCTTCGTTTACCTAGTGTACTACGGCGCAAAAGGTTACCAAGTTAAGTAAAGAATTATCCACAGGGGCAGCATTAACCTGCCCCCTGAATTAAAGAAATAATAAGGAACATCAATGATGTCACAGTTAGTTAAAATCGGTATTCGTCCTACCATCGACGGTCGTCAAATGGGTGTACGCGAATCTCTTGAAGATCAAACTATGGGAATGGCTCAGCGCGCAGCTCATTTTATTCAAGAGAATATTCGCCATGCTAGCGGAGAGAAAGTGGAGTGTGTCCTTGCCGACTCTTGTATTGGTGGTGTAGCAGAATCTGCTGCGACGGCTGACAAATTTAAACGTGAAAATGTGGGCCTTGTACTGACAGTAACACCGTGTTGGTGTTATGGCACAGAAACCATTGATATGGACCCGCATACACCAAAAGCCATCTGGGGTTTCAATGGTACTGAGCGTCCAGGTGCAGTATACCTAGCCGCCGCGATGGCAGGCCACTCACAAGTGGGTTTACCGGCATTCTCAATTTACGGCAAAGAAGTGCAAGACGCAGGAGACGAGTCAATCCCAAGTGACGTACAGGACAAGATTCTTCGCTTCTGCCGTGCAGGTTTAGCCGTCGCGTCAATGCGCGGTAAATCTTATCTCTCGATGGGCTCTGTATCTATGGGCATCGCGGGCTCTGTGGTTAACCCTGAGTTCTTCCAGAAGTATCTGGGCATGCGTAATGAATATGTCGATATGACAGAAATCAAACGCCGTTTGGATCGAGAAGTCTATGACAAGAAAGAGTTTGAACTGGCACGTGCTTGGGTACGAGACTGGTGTAAAGAAGGTAAAGATTATAACGGCACCCCTTTCACCGAAGAGCGTAAAGCAGAGGATTGGGATACCGTCATTAAGATGACCATGATCATGCGCGATTTGATGCAAGGCAACCCAAAACTTGCAGAGCTAGGCTTTGGTGAAGAATCGCTAGGACACAATGCTATTCTGGCTGGCTTCCAAGGTCAGCGTCATTGGACAGATCATTTGCCCAATGGCGATTTTTCAGAGGCCATCTTGAACTCCTCATTTGATTGGAACGGCATTCGTGAACCAATCTGTGTGGCAACAGAAAACGACGCGTTGAACGGCGTAAATATGATGTTTGGTAAGCTACTGACGGGTGAGGCTCAGGTTTTCCATGATGTTCGTACCTACTGGTCTGAAGATGCGGTAGAGCGTGTGACAGGGACCCGCCCAGATTCCGGTTTCTTGCACCTGGTTAACTCTGGCTCAGCAGCGCTCGATGGGGCAGGTAAAGCGAGAACAGCTGATGGTAAGCCGGCGATGAAACCGCACTGGGAACTGACACAAGCCGACGTTGAAGCGTCTCTAAATGCAACGAAATGGTGCCCAGCCATTGAAGAATACTTCCGTGGGGGCGGCTTCTCGTCTCAGTTCCTAACTGAAGGTGGTATGCCATTTACTATGCATCGAATCAACATTATCTCGGGTATTGGTCCAGTGCTGCAAATTGCTGAGGGGCACTCTATCGAACTGCCAGAAGATGTTCATAATACCCTAAATGAGCGCACTAACGCGACTTGGCCAACGACCTGGTTCGTCCCTCGCTTGACTGGCCAAGGCGCATTTAAATCGGTTTATGACGTTATGGCAAACTGGGGCGCTAACCACTGTGTTATCACTTCAGGCCACGTTGGCGGCGATTTAATCTCTCTCGCTGCAATGCTGCGTATTCCGGTATCGATGCATAACGTGGATAGCCAAGACATCTTTCGTCCGCATACTTGGTCTGCATTTGGTCAGGATGTTGAGGGACAGGACTATCGCGCTTGTCAGAACTTCGGCCCTATCTATAAGTAATTCAATAGGTAACTAATTTTGCCTGCCCCAACTTGGGGTAGGCCTTAAAGGGGTGAGTTATGTCGATTGCTATTATTCTTGATTGCGGAGCCACCAACGTCCGCTCTATTGCGATTAACCAGCAAGGTGAAATTGTTGCGTCGAACTATATTGCTAATGAAACGCTACAGAATGGCACTAAACATGTTTGGGATTTTCAACAGATTTGGAAAAAGCTTGTTGAGTGTTCAAAGCAGGTAACGGCTCAAATTAATTCGACGGATATTGTTGCCGTTTCTGTCACTACCTTTGGAGTGGACGGGGCGCCCTTCGATAAAGATGGAAAGCAGATCTATCCCATTATTTCTTGGAAATGTGCTCGTACCGCGCCTGTGATGAGCCAGATCTCGCAAGATATTGACCGCGATGAACTGTATTTGACCAACGGCATCGGGGATTATTCGTTCAATACCTTATTCAAGCTTAAGTGGTTGAAAGACAACGAACCAAAAGTCTATAGCAATATGGATAAGTGGGTGTTTATTTCGTCGATGTTGACACAAAAGCTGACGGGCGAATTAACAACCGATCGAACGATGGCTGGCACGTCGATGATGACGGACCTAGACAGCGGTGACTGGAATGAAGGGGTATTACAGTACCTAGAGCTGACGAAGGCGCACTTTCCTCCCATGGTTGAAGCGGGCGAAATAGTGGGTTGTTTAAAAGACGATGTCGCCTTCCTGCTTGGCATTCCAAACAGAGTTCCAGTGATTTCAGCAGGTCACGACACTCAGTTTGCTTTGTTCGGCTCTGGTGCCAAAGAGAATCAGTCTTTCTTAAGCTCAGGGACTTGGGAGATCTTGATGGCTCGTTCGCCACGTCCTCAGTTAAAACCTGACTATCTCAAAGAGGGCATGACAACAGAGCTTGATGCTAAAAATGATTTGTTTAACCCAGCAATCCAATGGCTCTCTAGTGCAGTAATGGAATGGGTCGCCAACACCTACTTTACGGATATTGCCGAGAGCAGCAGTAAATACGCGGTGATGGTTTCGGAAGGGGAAGCGGCCCCTATCGGTGCAAATGGCGTTAGGTTCGATCCATCCTTTTTACTTGGTGGTGACGGTAAAGGAAATGGTGCGATTACTGGCCTGTCCATTAATGCCACAAGGGGCGAGATATACCGCGCCGCTCTAGAAGGACTGGCCTTCAAACTCAAGAGCAGTCTGCACTATCTTTCCACGACTTGTCGCTTAAATACCGAGTGTTTAATGGTGGTGGGTGGTGGGTCTAAAAATAGACTGTGGAACCAAATAAGAGCTGACGTTGTTGGCATCCCTATCCATGTGGTTGAACAGCCTGAAGCCACAGTGACGGGGGCAGCGATGTATGCCTTTGCAGGGGCTGGGGTATTTATTGATGCCAATCATGCCCAAGAAAATATGAAGCCTGCTTACCAAGTCATCACCCCGTCTGAGAGCCGTGAACAATACGCCCAGTTATTGGAGGAAATACACAATGCTTAAAGGAATCCATCCGGCAATAAGCCCAGAACTGCTTGCCGTATTAAGTCGAATGGGGCATGGCGATGAAATTCTGTTTGCCGACGCCCATTTTCCTGCTGAGACGTTTGGATCGCATGTGGTGCTAAGAGCCGATGGCGTGAATATCGATACGCTGTTAGAGGGCACAATACCGCTATTTGAGCTCGACGTGTACTGCCAAAGCCCGCTGATCATGATGCAAGCAGTAGAGGGTGACCAGCTCGACCCAACAGTTGAATCGAAATACATGGCGGCAATCACAAAGACCACGAAAGACAAGCCTGCATTAGAACACATGGATCGTTTTGATTTTTACGACCGCGCCGAAAAATGCTTTGCAGTTGTACTGACGGGCGAAACCGCTAAATACGGAAACATCATTTTAAAGAAAGGCGTAACGCCAGCTTAAGGAAGTAATACGATGACAATAACAAGAAATGAACTAGCACAAGACATTATCGATACATGCTTAGAGATGACTAAGCTGGGATTAAACCAAGGCACCGCAGGTAATGTCTCGGTGCGCTATGAAGGTGGTTTATTGATCACTCCAACGGGTATTGAATATGAGAATCTGACACCGGAAAAGATCGTTTTTGTAAGCGAATCCGGAGAATTTGAGGAAGGCAAAATTCCATCAAGCGAATGGGCTTTCCACCTAACCTGCTACCAAGCGAGAGAGGATTGCCATGCCGTTGTTCACAACCACGCCATTAACGCGACAGCAGTGTCTATACTCAATCGTCCAATCCAGGCGATCCACTATATGGTTGCAGCATCGGGCGCGGCAGAAATACCTTGTGTACCTTATGCTACCTTTGGCTCTCCTAAGTTGGCTGATTATGTAGATGCTGGCATTCGTCAAAGTAAATCTATTCTTCTTCAACATCATGGCATGATCACCGTTGGTGAAAATCTGAAGAAAGCATTGTGGTTAGCACATGAAACCGAGGTATTGGCTGAGCTTTATCTCAAGTGTGCAGCGATTCAGCCAGACGTTCCAGTGCTTCCAAACCAAGAGATGGATCATGTACTCGATAAGTTCAAGACGTATGGATTGCGAGTTGAGAAGTAATTGATATCGGCCCGATCCGTCGGGCTCTTACCGTAAAGGAATGACTATGGTGTTTGCATTAAATTTACCAAAACTATCATTATCCGGCGTAGGTGCGGTGGCAGAATCTGTTGCAGTGTTGGACTGTCGACCCGTAAAAAAAGCAATGATAGTGACAGATAAAAACCTTATTGAATTGGGGATATTAGATTCTCTTTATTGTGCACTCGATGATAAAGGGTTCGATTATGTCACCTTTGATAAGGTCACCCCTAACCCGACCGTTAGTTTGGTTAATCAAGGTGCTGAGTTTTACCAACAGAGCGGGTGCGATTGTTTGATTGCGGTTGGTGGCGGTAGCCCTATTGATTGTGCGAAAGCGATTCGTATTGTCACATCAAATGAAGGCGAAATCACCGATTATAATGGGGTCGGCCTGGTTAAGAATAGCGGTGCGTTCTTTATTGCTATTAATACAACGGCGGGAACAGCGGCGGAGATGACGTCCAATTCGGTGATTACCGATGAGAAGAATCTCGTTAAGATGGTGATCGTCGACACCAAACAGATTCCAGATGTTGCGGTTAACGACCCATCATTGATGGTTGGTTTGCCTGCCTCTGTTACCGCTGCAACGGGTATGGATGCGCTGACCCATGCCATTGAGTCGGTTGTGACTCCTGGCGCCCATCGTTTAACACTTCCGACCGCACTCGAGGCGGTTAAGCTAATTGCCAAATGGCTGCCTATGGCAGTAAAGGATGGAGCGAACATAGAAGCTCGGTCGGCACTTGCTGATGCGCAATTTTTAGCGGGGATGTCGTTCAACTCAGCCGGATTAGGCGCGGTTCATGCGTTGTCACATCAGCCTTCGGCAACACACAACCTAGCGCATGGCGTTTGTAATGCTATCTTGCTGCCTGTGGTGAGCGCATTCAATGCTCAAACGATTCCAAGTGCGTTTAGAGAAGTAGCTGAAGCGATGGGTGGGGATACGTCTCAGTTAGACGACACTAATGCAGCCCTATTAGCGGTGGACCTGATTTGCACGTTGTCTCGTGAAGTGGGTATCCCTTCTGGGCTGGCTCATCTTGGGGTTAAGCATGCGGATATTGATGGTTGGGTTCAAAAAGCCATGGATGATGTTTGTATGGGAGGCAACCCAAGAACGTTGACCAGTGAAGACGTTTATCACCTTTACGAGTTGGCGTTATAGCAACCGTGTAGTGGTACTGTAGTGGCTGAGTGAATTTGGCCACTTGATTGGAGGTTTGCAATACTTGAAGTGATTCATAAATCACTAATTTAGGAAACTCGCTGAGAAGATTTTGTCCAACTATGAGTTGGCCTTTGCAGATCATTCATCCAATATTAACCGTTTTACTCAGTACAGATGTGGTGTTGGAAAATGGGAACAAAAACGACCTAACCACGCTCCAAGCGTTGTTAAGTCGTTATTGGTTGAGGTCAGGGGTTAATTGAGCGCTTCAATCAGAGTGATTTCGCGTTTGATTTGCTTACTCTCTTGCTCAGTCGCCTGCGCCAGTTTCTTTTCGCGTGTGGTTATGGCTGCTTGTTTGGCTTCGTCAGATTTGAACATCAGTTCTTTTACGTTGATAGAAGCGATGTTTGTGTAGCGGCCATCGTCACTGGTTGGGATTGATATGGTTTTATCATTAATCAATGATTTTACGATCTCACGCTGTTCATTGTAACGACTCTCTAAACCAGAAAGTGCCCATCGTTGTTGAGGCTTACCCTCATACTGGCCGTTCTTTTCTTCTTTAAGATACTTGATAGTCATGTTACGAATCGTGCCTGCTTCTTCTCCATACTCTGCTTCCGTATCAAAGAGTACAGGGAATGATTCACCTTCTAGCACGCCGCCTTTCTTGGTTAGATGACCCATTCGATAGCTATTCATACCAATACGGATCTCTGTTTGATCAGTAACCGGTGTGCCATCAGCAAACGCGAGGTTGGTGATGCGGGTACCTGCAGGTTGAGTGAGGTCGATGGTATAAGTCACGCCCGCGAAGAAGTCATTGGTCGAATATTTTGAAGCTCTACGTTCAGGGTTAAAGCTGTAGGTCACATCGCCAGGTTGTACTGAGTTGAAGTAGCCTGCAGACCATTCCATGTAGGTTCTTAACTCTTTGCCTGTCATCTGATAGACAGTGATTTCGCCACCTGCGTATTGGTAGTTGTACGCGATGTCTTTGGCTTTGATTGGGCCAACATCGAGCTCTGCATTGTCGTTGTCTATTTGAAGTGCAATGACATTGGCTTTGGGTGCATAGAAGAAGCTCGCTTCTTGGAATAGCGCACTGATGCCTGTGTCTTGAACATGGACTTGAGGGATACCGCGGATTTCGTTTTCTGGGACTAAATCAACGCCGGTAAGTTGAGCGACAGGTCTGTTCGCCATTTCTCGGAGTTGTTTGTGGTAAGGCTGGTATAACTCGTCCATATTCTCATCAGAGTCGATACCTTTAATTTTATAGGTGAAGCTGTCTTTGTTGACGAGAGTGAATGTGCCATCGCGCTCTTCAAATTGAAGATCAATACGAGATAGGGCGCGGCCATATTTGTCGGGTTCAGTAATAATAACGCCATTTACAACGGCTTTATCGATGCGAGTGTGCATGTGGCCAGCGACGATGGCATCAAGCTCTGGGTTTGCATTGGCAATGTCGGTGACACCGGTGTCGGCAATGTCATTCTCGTTCTCAATTCCCATATGGGCAACCAATATGATGGCATCCACTTTATCATCAATCTCTTTGACGATTTTCTTCACTTCCAAGGTTGGATTAGTGAAAGTGACGCCTTCTAAACGGTTGGTACCTTGCGCAAAGACCTCCGTCATTGGGGTATCCATTCCGATCACGCCGATCTTAATGCTACCGCGTTCTAGGATGGTGTAACCAGGCAGGAATGGGTTTCCGTTTTTGTTCTTGATGTTGCCACCGAGAGACTGCCCTTTAAATTGGGTAACGGCCCTGTTGAGGGTTTTGAGGCCAAAGTCGAATTCGTGGTTACCTAAAACCCACACATCGTATTTCATGTGATTAAAGCCAAGCATCATTGGATCAACGGGCTCGTCTTTGAAGGTTTCTACGAAGTTGCCTTGGATGGTATCGCCAGCGTCGACAAGGATAATGTTAGATTGCTCTTTGCGGATCTCACCAACTTTGGTCGCGATTTGGCTCAAGCTACCACGAGTGTTGAGTTTATCTGCCGCGTAATCCCACGCCATAAAATGACCGTGGATATCTGAAGTACCCAGTATCGTGACATCGTGTATATCGCCATCAGCTGCAAAGGTGGGAAAGGCTAGAGAGAGTAGGATGGCGCTTGATAGTATGTGTCTTTTCATAAGTATGTTCACATCGTGGTTTTAAGTATGACGCTACCATATAGAATCGAGGTTATCTTATGGGTGATCAGTATCACATTTCTAATGATATAACTAATTGATGTTTCAAATAAATGTGATTCATGACCATCTCGTAACCACTTAAGTTATGGAGAAATGCACCACAACTCTTCGCTATCTTTTCAATCTTCGATTTCTTTAATCAAACTTCCTAAGCGATGGTGTATTAACAAGCACGCTTGTAAGCTGTTGAACGTCTTGCCTGTTGAAATAAACAAGGTATATATCGTCCAACTCTCACTTACTGTGGCAGTAAGATGATCTTGCCCTCTAGGCGTGTGGTTTTCGATTCAATGAGATCAATCGCGGTTTGCACTTCATCGAATGGTAGATAGCGGTCAACGTCGAGCTGAATGTCGTTTGTGATGAAGTGATCTAGCATGGTCGTGAACTTATCACGGCGAACATCTTTACCTTCTGCTTCCTCCCAATAACGCAAGAAGAAGGTGCTGAAATCGATGTGTTGGTTTTTCGCGTACTCAAAGAAGCGTGGCTCGTAAAAATCCAACGGTTGGCATAGGCAAGCCTAATGCCTTAATTTGAGAAACTAGATCAGCGTTCGCATCTATCACCCAACAGGAAGTGGCAGGGTATTGTGTCTGCTGTGATGTAACGACAATGATGTTGAAGCCGAGTGATGCTGATAACTGGGAGAAGATCTTACCGATGGCTGAACTGCCCGCGTTGATGATCAACACATCCTCTTGGGTCAGCTTGGCTATTTCTGTCGTTAGCACCCATGCGGTTAGCGCATTAATGTACAACTGACAGGCGTAGCCATTGTCTAAATGTTGAGGAATTTGGAACAGATCATCTGGTGATACATCGACATAGTTCTGCCATGTTCCACTGGTTGCCACAAGCACTCGTTGATTCACTATAAACTCAGCACTGCTGGATTCTACAATCCTTCCTACCGCTTCAAATCCCGGTACTCTCGGCGGCTGATGGCTATGTTTGTATTGGCCCACACCATAAATCGACAACAGATCACTAGGGTTGATGTTAGTCGCTTCAATTTGTACGCGAACTTTATCTTTGTCTAGTACCCCTAAAGCGACATGTTCTAACTTGAGAGATTCTTTTGGCTGACCGAAACGGAACTGGCTAATTCGGGTATTTTGCTTAGTGTCAGTCATAGTTTGGGCACCTTTATGGATTATGAGTACTGCATCGATTTTAAGTGTAGCGTGTTCATAAATAATCTTGGGTCGGAAATGTTGCTCAACATGGCTGGTGTTGGCAGACAATCGTCATCAACGTAGTCGACATAGTCTGCCGCCGAATCAAAGATCAAAATATCCAAAGCCAAACGATCCAAGCCATATCGGCCTCGGTGGATCATGTCCGCTGAAAACACCAATAAGTCACCGGCGGCTAATGGTATCTGCTTACCACCAGAGATGTCATCGCTGCTCACTTTGCCGTTTTCTTCTTGGCGAACATTGTACTCTTCTTCGTTGTCCCAACGCTTGTGTGTGCCAGGGATAAGTTCCATACCTGGCTCATCAAAAATGGGCACTCGCAGATGCAATACCTGGGTTTCCATGATGACTTTCATTTGGTCATCAACGTCGTAATCGTATTGACAGTCACGATGCCAGAAGTCTTTTTGTTGCGGATTTACTGGGTTGAAGAACAGCTGTGTATTCATGAATGCTGGTTTGTTCGGAATCACCGCATCAACCACGTTCATCACTTGTTTCGAGCTGATGAAGTCGAAAAGCACGCTTCTATCGTCGGCGAGCAAATACTCGCTTCCCGTAATTAAAGACGAGTTAAATGCTTCTTCTTTATAGAATTCTTCGTTGTCTGCTTTCCATGATTCATGAAATTTCAGCACGACTTTTCTAAGCGATGCAATTTGAGCTTCATTGAAATAATTTCTGATAACAAAGTAACCATGTTCGTCGTAACGGTCACTTAATTGTTGGCTGTTTTCTACCACTGACTACCTTCGTTCATTCTTTGCTGTATAATAACTAAGGTCAACAGCCCTAGAGATTTCTTGGGCGCATAATGCCAGACAGTCGTCATTCAACCAAGTAACGAGTGCAGAAGCCTGTAGATTCAGTGATGCGATAAAACTCTATGGGGGCGAGTGTTACATGCCTATCCATATCATGGACTCATGCGATAAAAATCTCCGCATATGTGATCTACCCCCTTTTTTTATAAAATAAAAAGATTCACATGGTGAATGTTTTTGTGGTTTGCATGATTATTGACCATGTTGAAATTTGGTTGCGTATGGAAGATAGAAAATCATGGATGGTTTTTCGCTGGATATGAGAACACTTAATTTTATTATTATTTTGTTCTCTTTCATTTACTGTATTGGCTTGTTGTTATTTCAATTCACTCAACAGTCCATTAAAGGGCTTTCAATCTTTTCCATTTCAATATTTGTTATTGGAACTGGGCCGTTGATGTTGAGCCTAAGAGGGGAGTTCCCTGATTGGGTCACAGTTATTGGTGCCAATATGGTCATTGCGCTTGGTTTTCATCTCGCCTTGTATAGCTTATGTCTGTTTCGAGAATACTCTCTCAAATGCACCTACCTCAGTAGTCTAATGATGTTGGCTCTTTTGCCATGTTTTATTTACTTCACGTTCTATGAGCCTTCCATAAAGGCTCGAATTATCCTCATTAGTTTATATCTGGCTTTTGTGACTCTTTGCACTGCCTTTGCGGTATTAAAGGGCCGGCGTGATGACTTGACTCTAGGTATTCGGATGATGGCCTTGTCATTTACGATATATGGCGGGTTTATGTTTTTTCGAGTTGTGGTGACGCTATTTTCAACTGAGCTCCAGGATTTCATGGCGGCCACTCTCATTCATCAACTTGCCTTTTTAGTGAGCATCGTTCTTATTGTGTCGATGAGCTTTACAATGCTTTGGCTGATTAACGCAAGGTTGCTTAGTTCTATTCACGAGCTGTCCTACAGCGATCCTCTAACGGTACTGGGAAACCGCAGAGCATTAGATGAGATGGTTCCAGTTATCATGAAGCAGGCGGAAACTGCACCTGTTAGTGCCATTATGATGGATATTGATAATTTTAAGTCGATCAATGACCAACACGGACACATTGTAGGTGACCTCGTGATCAAGTCTTTTGCTGAAATGGTTCAAAGTGCGATAAAAACATCGCCTAAAGCCAGTGCGTTTCGTTTTGGCGGAGACGAGATAATGATTTTATTGCCTAATGTCGATTTCCAACAAGCTCAGGTTATTGCCTGCAAGTTACGATTGTCTATTTCAGAGGTATCAGCAGTACAAGAACATGAGATGTTTCTGACATCGAGTTTTGGTGTTGCTCAGCTTCACCCGCATGAGAGTTGGAATGGGTTTATTAGCCGAGCCGACAAAGCGTTATATCAAGCGAAAACAAACGGTCGCAATATGACTTCAATTTGTCCTAGTCATATTAACGAGCTCGTCACTGCCACATAACCAATACTGCTGCGATAGAAAGCAAGATGAGCGCAAGAATGTCTTTGCGCGCGATGCTTTGCCCTAACCAGAAATAGGATATCAACACCATGAAGATCACTTCGACTTGCCCGAGTGTCTTTACGTACGGCACGGCTTGAAGCGACATCGCGCTAAACCAACCCAGAGAACCGATAACACTCGCTAAGCTTGTCATGATGACTAGTTTCGACTTCTTGAATATCAGGCGCAGCGTGTCGCGTTCTCTGAAAAAGAGATACGTACAGATAATCACTGTCTGAAGGGAAATGACGAGGAACAGCACCCAAGCAGCGCTATGAGGGAAGGGCAACCCTATGCTCAAACTTGCTTCCCGTACCCAAAGAGACGTTAAAGCAAAGGCGGTGCTACACGCCATACCTAATAAGAACACTTTCGGGGACAAGCTTCGCCAGCCAGAAGCGCTACTCATGATTAGCACGCCTAAAGTACCAATAAGTACGCCGACCCAACCTGTTAGTGTCAAAGCAGTACCAAAAAACAATACGGATAGCACAGCAGATACGGGGGCTTCACACTTGGCTAAGCCTGCGCCTATCGCATAGTTTTCGAGCTTGAACAGCATCACCATTAAGCCGGTCGCGAGGATCTGCATGATGGCGGCAGCAACAATATAGAAAACAAACTCACCCGAAAAATCCGGTGCGGAGACTGGCTGCCATTGATAGAGGGTGTAGAGGTAAATAAGGGCGATTGGGCCAGCCCAAATAAAACGCGCCAACGTCACGCCAGCCACGCTCATGGTGCCACTTAATTTACTTTGAAAGGCATTGCGCCAAGATTGGCTAAAGGCAGCAAGGAGAGTAAAGGCTACCCAACTAAAAGACATGACGCGTCCATGTGTTATGTAATTTGCTGATTATATTAACAAATAAAACCAATATAAGAAGCGACTTGTTCTTTTAATAAGCAATCGTCAGTTGCGTGAATCGCTCGGTTTTGAAGAATATTCGGTCTTTAAAACTTGCGCTGTAAACCTTAACGGCTTCATTTACTTGTCACTCGACATCAATCGATTGTTTAGAAAATCGCTTCTTTTCTGTTCTTGAAGTAGAACAGCGCGCTGATCAAAACGAACAGTAAGGTGAAGTAATAGAAAAAAGAAGACAGTGAGGCCAAGAAGGCAAGGTTCTGTTCTATTTCTTGTTCGGTGTAGCCCTGAGACACCAACTTATAGTAGTAAGCGTACAAGATACCGATCAGACCGTATCCGAGGTTAAACATCAAACCTTTGAAACTAAGAACGGTGGCTCTGTTGTGTGATTCGGTTTTTTTATTCAGGTGGTAGCTGATGAAAATGTTCATCGTCATGATGATAAAGATTAATACTAGTGCCGGAATGACTCCGTAAATCGACCAACCTAAACTGATCCAGTAATAAGTCGCCATGCTTGCCAATCCCATAACCACAATGAAGGTTTTAGCCTCCATACTCTCTGCTAATCTTCGGCTTTGTCCTGCCAATATAATCTTAAGCAAGCTGATACCCGCACCAATAAAACCAAAGTAGATAATTGGAATATCAATGGCCAGATAGTATTGGCTGTTCATGGTTAGGAACATGCGTGAGGTGTGTTCGAATAGGCTGTAGTAGAGCAAGATGAACAGCACGTAAGGCGTAGCGAATACCCATTTACCTGCATCGATCGTCAATTTAAGACTTGAGATGGTGGTTGCCAATTTGGTTTGGTCGCTTGGCATCAGCTTTTTCTCTTCGCGCATATTAATCGCGGCATAGATAGCGATCATCGCTACAAATAGGGTGGCGAACACAGGAATACGCATCAGATCTTTGGTGCTTTCTGGTTCGGCTAGTCCAAGGAAATGAAAGATGTTCGTCATAAAATTCACGTCGTACATCGCCGCACCAATTAGTGTGACAAAGATACCGACCGTTGAGGCGACACGAAGCTGGATTTGCAGCACTCGAGGCCACAACTCTTCATTGCCTTGTTCTTTTAAGGTGTCGTAAGCCAATGCCTCGTCAGCACCGCTGGCCAGTGCCATCGCTAGCCCACTGAGAATCCGGTTAATCAGAAAAACAATGAACACCAAGTCTGGGTTTCCGGTTGGTACGAGCGCTATCATGGCGATCTCAACAAACATCACAATCGAAGACAGCACCACCAGTTTCTTGCGGCCTAAGGTATCGGCGAATGCACCCGACGGTACTTCAGCAAGCACAATGGTGGCCGCCCAAACTACATTGAGCATCGCGAATTGAGACAGGGTTAACCCGTAATCTAAATAAAGTAGTGTGAATATAGGGTAGTAAAAACGCGCAAAGTAGCTGCTTCTAAACATCAAGAAGTAGCGGACATTGGGAATTTTAAGGATCTCTTTGAGCGTCATGATAATTTCAGTAATTTAGATAACACATTATTATGTATAACCCTTTTACTCTTTTAAATCATGGAATTGTTGCCAAATCCCTAAAATATCTGGTTTGGGTGATCTTCGAACTCATTGTTCATAGTGGGTTATAGGTTTCTCGTCTTCAAATCACTTTCCCCTATTCATTTAGTTTGTGGTGCCGTTTCACTTGTTCGACTGATTTTGGTGCAAGATCGAACTTCTACAACGTCGCTCTCGTATTTACATCTTATTGTATGATTTAATTGTTGGTAATAACGATACGCAATGAATCCAATGTAATTGAGGAAGCGAGCATGATCTTAGAGTCATTCAGTCTGGAAGGTAAAGTAGCGATAGTGACGGGCTGTAACACGGGGCTTGGGCAAGGTATTGCATTAGGCCTAGCGGAAGCCGGTTGTAAGGTTGTCGGTGTTAACCGAACAGAGCCTGAAGAGACTATTGAGAAAATGAGTGCAGCAGGTCATTCGTTCCTAAACGTGAGTGCTGATCTTCTCGAGCAAGCGTGCATTCCAGGGGTTATAGAGCGCACTTTGGCTGAGTTTGGCCAAGTCGACATTCTCGTGAACAATGCAGGAATTATTCGCCGCCAAGATGCTATTGAGTTCTCAGAGCAAGATTGGGATGACGTAATGAACGTGAACACCAAGACGGTGTTCTTTATGTCTCAGGCTGTTGCAAAGCAATTTAAGGCTCAAGGTACTGGCGGAAAGATCATTAACATTGCATCGATGCTCTCATTCCAAGGTGGCATTCGAGTTCCTTCCTATACGGCTTCAAAAAGTGCTGTGATGGGCGTGACACGTGCGATGGCGAACGAATGGGCGCGCGATAATATCAACGTGAATGCGATAGCCCCCGGTTATATGGAAACGAACAATACTCAAGCTCTGCGTGAAGATGCTGAGCGTAATCAAGCGATTCTTGAGCGTATTCCGGCTGAACGTTGGGGTAAACCGCAAGATATCGCAGGTCCTTGTGTGTTCTTAGCATCATCAGCATCGGATTACATTAATGGCTATACCATTGCTGTTGACGGTGGTTGGTTAGCACGCTAGTTGGTTTTTTATTCTAAATTTTGAGTTTGCAGCAATCTTGCAGGAGAAGATAAATGAAAATCGCTTTAATGATGGAAAACAGTCAGGCAGGTAAAAATGCCATGGTTGCAGCTGAGCTAGAGTCAGTGGCGGGTGGCATTGGTCACGATGTTTTCAACTTAGGTATGACCGACGAGAATGATCACCACTTAACGTATATCCACTTAGGTATCATGGCCAGTATTCTGATCAACTCAAAGGCTGTGGACTTTGTTGTGACGGGATGTGGAACAGGGCAAGGTGCTTTGATGTCACTGAACCTGCACCCGGGTGTGGTTTGTGGTTACTGCCTAGAGCCATCAGATGCTTTCTTGTTTAACCAAATCAACAACGGCAATGCTCTCGCTCTCGCTTTTGCTAAAGGCTTTGGCTGGGCAGGTGAACTCAACATTCGTTATATCTTTGAAAAAGCGTTCACAGGCGAGCGTGGTAATGGGTATCCACTAGAACGTGCAGAACCACAGCAACGTAATGCAGCAATTTTGAATGAAGTGAAAGCGGCGGTGGTAAAAGATAACTTTATTGATTCTCTGAGAGCTATCGACCAAGATCTAGTGAAAACAGCGGTTGGCAGCGAGCGTTTCCAACAATGCTTCTTTGAGCATTGCCAAAACCAAGAAATCGCTGATTATGTTCGTTCACTTTTAGATTAATTAGAGCGTTTAGTTCTGATAGAGCCAGCCTTGTTCGGCTGGCTTTTTGATGAATAATTAAAGCAATGTAATGAGACAAACAGTAATCAGCTGGCTAAATTGCGATTCGTGTTTTCCTGAATTTACTCTTCATCTTCGGTTTCTTTGGGAGCATTCGACGCCCAGTCTTTTTCAAGCCAGTTATCGAGCACGTGTTGCAGTACGTTCAAGGAGGTTGGTTTCTCTAGGCGACCATCCATCAACTTGCTGATCATATCTAACTCGTGCTGTCCTGATTCGCCAGACAAAGCAATGATTGGCGTTTGAGGAGAGCGTGCCTTGATGATTTGGCTTGCGTCAAAACCATTCATTATCGGCATTTGTACGTCCATTAAGATCAAATCGACCTTGTGTGTTTTGAACAGCTCGACGGCATTCTCGCCGTTTTTAGCTTGTAAGCTATTTACGCCAAGTCGACTCAGGTACATCTGAACAAGCGTGCGTTGCACTTCTTTATCATCGACGATAAGCACGGTTGGAGCCAAATGGTTCTCTGGGGTTAGCGTACTTGTTGGCTCTGAACTTTGCGTTTCCGCTTGGTTATCTGGCTTAACTTCTGCGTTGGGTTTGTTTTCAGTTGTGGTTTGATTACTTTTCCAATCATTGAAGTAAGGCGTACGAAGTGCGTCTGCTTTGGGTGCATTGGGTACTACCGGGAAGTACAGGTGGAACTCAGTAAACTCCCCAAGTTTAGAGTGGCACTCAACTCGGCCGCCAAATGAACGCATCACACGTTGGCAATAGCCAAGCCCTAGGCCGCTACCACCGCTTTTTTGGTAAGAGAAGAAGTCATCAAAGATCTTATGTGCAATGGCTTCGTCAATGCCAGGGCCGGTATCTCGGAATATCAGAACGTTCTCGTAAGGCCCTGTGTTGGTGCTGATCTCAATTTGGCTTTCTGGATAAGAATCAAAGTAATAGATTGCATTACGTATCAGGTTGAAAATAACGAAATTGAATAAGGTTTCATTGAGCTTTGCTACAAAATCAGCGTGTTGTGGTAAACGAATGCGTTCAATGATCTTTTCATTCTCAAAACCATAGTGGCTTACGGCTTGATCTACGGCTTTGTGGATAGAGGTCATGGCCACAGGGCCGTGTTCAGGCGTACTGTCACTGACTTCGCGCAGGATGATATCAATCAGTTGTCGCCCGCGTTGAATCGCCGCTTGGCCATTCTCAATATCCTTTAGGATTTGTTTAGCTGGGGCTTGGTTATCAATGTGCTGTTTTAACACCTCAAAATGCAGCTGCACTTGAGCCAGCGGGTTACGCATTTCGTGTGCGATAGAATTAGCAAGCGCGCGACTTTGGCGAATGCGTCTATCGGCTTCAATGGTGCTTTGTACACGAGTTAACAAGGTTTGCAGTGCAGAGATCTCTTCGTTAGAGAACATCTTATCGTTGCTCTTATGTGATGAGACCAATAAGTGCGTGACCGATTTCCCCTGACCAAATAAAGGCATCACCAAAGCGGTGTCGTTTGAGCTCATCTTGTCATATAGGGCTTTTATCGAGCGCTTGGCTGGTGCGGTGTAATCAAGCTCCTGAGACAGCTCATCGAACACTAAAACGGACTTGTTGGTAGACAGGTAATCTTCGTAGAAGGTTTCGTTGTAGTTGCTGTTCACCAGACGCAACTTGTCTTCGGGAATCTGCAATAGGCTACCTAATCGACGCATTGCATCATCAATCGACAGCTTGAAATCGTCTTCTAGTGAGAGGATCTGTTGTACTGGCGTTTTCTTGTTTCCGTAGACAAAGAACGAGGCGTAGTGGCTTACGCGCTTGTAGAGAACATGCCACGTGATGCCGATAATCGCGCAGATTGGGATAGCAACAAGCCATTGACTGTCGTCTGTCAGCGGGATAAATATCGCGCCAAAAGGGATCACCAAAATAGCACAAACCAACATCGCATTTAGGCTCATGTACGCCAGGTATTTCACGCTGTAGAAGCGCGAGGTCAGCAGGGCATAGCCAACGAACAACATTTCACTTATCGACAAAGCTGGTGGCAGCCAAGTGAGCGAGAAATCACGCAAGAAGTAGGTCATGCCTAGGTGGATCGTCGCAGTAGACAGCATGAAGACTAAAATGCCGGCGATCATATAGTTGGTTTTGGCTAAAGTTAGCTTGCTGCTGTTGGCGCGCATGGCCACCAGGTTGAGTAGTGTTAGCACTACAAAGCTAATCATCCCAATAAAGAAGTACGGCGTATGCGGGCCAAACTCAATCACGAACTGGCTTGGGCCTGCAATGGTGACGTGTTCAACGGTTAACCCCGGACTTAAATTGATAAAGAAGGAGTAGACGGTCAGGGTGACGAAAATGGCTTGCTGCCACACATGAACCTTACCATTACGTTGTTCAGCGGCGAGTTTGCACGAGAAGTAATAGGCAAAGGCAAACGCAAAGAACGAGGCGAGGTTGGCAAACTTTGCGGCGAACACGGCGGCCGAGGCCCCAAGTTCCGGTAATAAGTCGGTATGGAAATAAGCGTTACTGCTGATCCACGCAACAATGCAGATCGAATACGCGATGTAAGGGGCATGGTGTGTCCCTGCGATCACTTCGTTCTTCTGTTTCAGGCGATAGCAGTAATAGAACAACCACATGACAACCACAGCCACGGTTGCAAGCAGTGTGATTGCTTTTGCATAGATGATCGCCTCTAGGCCGAAATCAAACATGTTCATCCTTTTTCACCGAGCTAGTTTTTCCTGCCGAGCGCGACTTTTCTAATGACTTTCTGCTTTCTCGCACTGCGCGTTTGTAGCTTCGAAAATCGACATTATTGAACGCTTTTACCATCATCTCAAAATTCCAGAATCCACGATAAATTGTCGTGCCATCGTCATTTAATTCGCAATATCCAGAATGGAAGTATGCATTGGAATCAATGGTTTGATAAAACTGAAGCATGAAAGGTTGCTCGATAATAGTGAAGCCAATCTTATAGCCTATTTGGTGTAACACACTCATCAGCTCTTTTTGAGAAAGGTAGAGGAAATAGAGCTTTTGTTGGGTATTGCCACTGACTGTCAGACGTAACACCTCACACAGGGCATCTTTGTCGGACAATTGTAACTGGAATTGTTGGTCAAATTCTGGGAGAGAGTAACATTTTGACAGTGTAGGCGGTGTGAAAAGTTGTAACCCTGCGAGTTCATCGTTGCCGTAATTGGGTAAACAGTATTGCCATTGCTCATTGCTGAACGGCGGTGCGTAACTTAGCCAAGTGTCATTCTTAGACCAGTCTTGAATCAGCGCAGAGGAAACCAGTGTTGGAAAGGCTTCATCGACTGGATGCTTGAGCAGAATAAAATGCTTACCTGCCTGAGAAAGGTGTAATAAAGGCAGCATCTCAAACCATTTCTCGCCCTTGATGAACACCTCGAGATTGCTTAAAGCAATGGCATCGCTGATTGGCATTCCTTGTGGGTGACTCGGTGTTTGTACCAAAAGTGGCTCATGTTCTATCTGTTCGATGATCGCACCGTAATAAGCACTGTCATTGATAGGGAGGTCGACATGAGAAATGGAGCTTGGATTTAATGGAGATTTTGCTTTGATCGCAGCAATTTCACACTCACACCAGAAATCTAGCCAATGCATATAGCACTGCCCTACAGCCTGCTCTAGAAGAGCAATCTCTGCAGATAGTGTATTTGGATAGCGCAGAATCAGATCGCGGTAGTCCATCACCTCAAACAATACAGAGTAGCTTTTGTTTTGATGCTCTGGGAAAAGCAATTCTAATTGGCTTCTACGATATTCAGTCACGCTTTGAAAAAGCTCAGTGCGCTCATGTGGCTGATAAGTGTTGATGACGAGCTCTATCAGCGCTCGCTGTTTTATTTCGATAGACAGACTGCTAGCCAACAGTGAGCCTAAAGACGACGTTAATTTCATGTTTAACCTAGCCTAGGTTTATATAATTATTTTTATTTGATCTGCACTATCTATAGGACACTGATTTTAGGTATGTGTTTGAAGTTACGTTACTTTGAGAGAGCCAATCGTAACTTTACTTGTGTCCATGTTGTGAGAAGTAAGTTGCATAATCGGGTGAGATTTTACTACTTGCACCCACCCTTAACAATAAAGATTTTCCATATTTGAATGAATTCACAGATGGACAAAGTACATTATTATCAACAACTTGTAGGGATGGATCACAGTTTTAAAATCAGACATGATTAAGCCGAGCATAAACTTTTGAATTTATAAAATAATCTCAAATATCTATTTTTTGAACCAATATCACAATCCAAATCAACATGAGCTCATCTTATTAATTACAGTGTGAAGGTATTTGGTATGAGATATGTAATTAACTGATGCATTATATCTGTCTTATACTCGCTTATTCTCTCGCTACTCATTTTAATGATTTAAATATCAGGTGGATAAAAGCAGAGCTCCAGTGCTCGTCTTGTTTTCCTGACAATCTCCTGTGTTTATAGAGTAGTTACACCATAATCTCTGATGAAGTGATGACATTCGAGGTTTAAGCTTGCCTGCATATGAAACATTATTGCGAGTAATCCCTCGTAAATGATTGAGGTAGAGAGAATTTATGAAGAACGTACGATTAACATCATTACTTGGAACAGCAACCTTGTTTAGTGTCGTGGCGTTAGCTGGGTGTAGTCAGAAATCAGAAGTACCAACTCAACCGCAAGAGAATGCGAACCCCATCTGCAGCACTAAAAACCTGACGGGTGGTTGGTCGAAAAGTGAGATAACACCAGAAGCCAAGCAAGCTTTAAACGCAGTTCTTAGCCAAATGAACACTTCAGCTGAGCTCAAGCAGATCTTGAGTGTTCGAACTCAGGTTGTCGCGGGTTTGAATTACGCTATTGAGTTTGAAATGGATAATGGTGAAGTGTGGAACACCATCGTTTACCGTTCTCTACAAGGTGACATCGAAATGACGCAACCTGCACAGAAAGGTCTTCTGTGCTCATAATCTAGATGTGCCAGTGTCTTGTGAGATAGGCTGATAGCAAATAAAAATGGCTCCGTGTTGGGAGCCATTTTTGTTTTTAAGAAGACTGATTTGTTGAACGTTTTCAGTCGGCCAACTCGGGCTCAGCTAACTCCTGAACACAAGCACGGCTGATGTCTTCATCAATGTAGGCCATACCGAGTTTATTGAGGTAGTCCATGCGATCGGCAGTGCGAAGCTCGATGTCGGGGCCTGCAATGTTGTTGGCTTGATAAATTTCAGTGAGATGAGACATGAATTGCTCGCCCACACTCATCATCAATAGACTCATTGCGCCTACGTCCGGTCTTACTTTGGTGCGTTGCTTTTCAGATAGGTTTACCGCTAGTACGATAGGTTGTTCTTCACCTTCGAATCGAACGCCTCGCTCACGAACGGTTTGTTGAGCCCAGTAGTACGCCAGTTCTTTACTCTGAGTGAGAAACACTGGCTCAACCGATTCGGTATAGTTGTTGCCGATGGTTGCCATAGTTTTTGAAGCTGCTTCGTTGAGCGCTTTGTCTCCAGAACGTTTTAAACCTTGGCCTTGAATCGAAGCCAATAAAGCTGAAGATGTGCCGTGATACCAAGTATCACCCGTCGCGAAACCATTCTCTGATAACAGTGTTTTTGCATCTTGTAGGTGTGTAGGTATTGAAGTCATAGGCACTCTCAACAAATAGGAATCTGAACAAATATGTATACAGTTAGCTTAAACAGAAGTTGTTCGGTTAACCGTGGTGTGGAACACAAATCTGAGGCTTTGAGATAAAGCTGGCAGTACAAGCTTTATCTCAAAGCCTTCCCCCGGATCTTACCTAAGTAAGAGAGAAGGACGGGGGAGGCTTTAGCGTTAGCGATTAATCAAATTGGTTCGATGTATTCGCTTCACCTGCAGCTTTTAGTGCGTTCTCACCAGCAAAGTACTCTTTGTGGTCATCACCCATGTCAGAACCAGACATGTTTTGGTGTTTAACACATGCGATGCCTTGGCGGATTTCTTTACGCTGAACATTCGCAACGTAACCTAACATGCCTTGGTCGCCGAAGTACTCTTTCGCTAGGTTGTCAGTAGACAGCGCAGCAGTGTGGTAAGTCGGTAGCGTAATCAAGTGGTGGAAAATACCCGCTTCACGTGATGCGTCTGCTTGGAATGTACGGATCTTCTCGTCAGCGCTTGCAGACAGTTCAGTTTCATCGTATTCCGCGCTCATTAGGCTTGCACGGTCGTAAGCTGAAACATCTTTACCTTCTGCTACCATCGCATCGTATGCTTGTTGGCGGAAGTTTAGCGTCCAGTTGAATGATGGAGAGTTGTTGTAAACCAGCTTCGCATTAGGGTGAACTTCACGTACGCCGTCCATCATCTCTTTGATTTGACCGATGTGTGGCTTCTCAGTCTCAATCCATAGTAGGTCAGCACCCGCGTTGATTGCTTCAATACAGTCGAATACACAACGGTCTTCACCAGTACCTTGGCGGAATTGGTATAAGCCTGAAGGTAGACGCTTAGGTCGAACTAGCTTGCCGTCACGGTTAAAGCAAACGTCGCCTTCTGCCATATCTGCAACATCGATCTCTTCAACATCTAGGTATGAGTTGTAGATATCACCTTGGTCGCCCGGCTCTTTCACTACTGCGATTTCTTTTGTTAGGCCAGCACCTTGAGAATCGGTACGAGCAACAATAACGCCGTTGTCGATGCCTAGTTCAAGGAAAGCGTAACGAAGTGCGCGAAGTTTTGCGTGGAAGTCAGCGTGTGGAACCGTTACTTTGCCGTCTTGGTGACCACATTGCTTCTCATCGGCAACTTGGTTTTCAATTTGTAGACAACATGCGCCTGCTTCAATCATCTGCTTAGCCATTAGGTAGGTCGCTTCTGCGTTACCAAAACCTGCATCGATATCGGCGATGATTGGCACCACGTGTGTTACGTGATTGTCGATTTTGTCTTGGATAAGGTCTTGTTGGTTAACGTCGCCCGCTTCACGTGCAGCGTCTAGCTCACGGAATAAACCACCCAGTTCACGTGCATCAGCTTGGCGCAGGAATGTGTATAGTTCTTCTACTAGGCCTGCAACCGATGTTTTCTCATGCATAGATTGGTCTGGAAGTGGACCAAAGTCTGAGCGAAGTGCTGCAACCATCCAGCCTGATAGGTATAGGTAGCGTCGGTCTGTCTTGCCATCAAAGTGCTTCTTAATAGAAATCAACTTTTGTTGGCCGATAAAACCATGCCAGCAGCCTAAAGACTGAGTGTATTGAGAACTGTCTTTATCGTAAGCCTCCATATCCGCACGCATGATATCTGCCGTGTATTGCGCGATATCTAGACCTGTTTTGAATTTGTTTTGAGCTCGCATACGAGCAGCAGATTCAGCATTGATTGCATCCCATGGAGCACCTGCAGCGCTTTTTGCAACTTCTATCATTTCGATATCTTGTGTAATTTGCGACATAACTATTCCTTAGTTTCACGTGGGGTATGGTTGCCAAATTGGCTTGGATTAAAACTTTGCTATGGACAAAGAATAACCACGCATGTGATAATTTTGTTAATTTATAGTTATTATATTCGGTATTTTTCTTATGAATATTGCTCGTATAGACCTTAATTTACTTGTGTATTTAGACATGTTGCTACGTGAGAGAAACGTTACACGAGCAGCAAATCAATTGGGTATTACTCAGCCTGCCATGAGTAATGGCCTTCGCCGATTGCGTGATCTGTTTGAAGACCCGCTATTAGTAAGAACAAGTGAAGGGATGATACCGACCGAACGCGCGCATAAGTTGCAGCCACTGATTCGAAACATCTTGGCGAATGTAGAGAAGACACTGCAACCGACCACAGAGTTTAATGCAGAAGACAGTGAACGCGTGTTTCGTATCATGGCGAGTGACTATGCAGAGTCGACCATTATTCAACCTCTTCTGAAAAGGTTAAGTGAGATAGCACCGAAAATACGACTGGATATCATGACGCCAAGTGACGTGAGTTATCAGGATGTAGAGCAAGGTACCGTTGATATAATTATCAACCGATTTGACGATATTCCTCAGTCGTTTCACCAGATGAGCCTCTGGCACGACGGGTTTTCTTGCCTATTTAGTTGTGACAACCCGATCGCCGACAACTTCGATATTTTGTCTTATTTAAAGGCACAACATATTTGGGTAAGTAAGACAGGTATGGGAACGGGAGTGGGAATAAACCCAAGTGAAGCACAAAAGCTTGGTTGGATAGATGAGGCATTAATGCGCATCGGTAAAACCCGTAACATCACGGTGTTTACTCGACACTATTTGTCGGCGATTCTCTTCGCTCAGCAGAAGAACCTTATCCTGACTATTCCTACCAAAGCAGCTCAACTGCAGCGCAATAATCCTAGATTGTTGATCAAGCCTGCGCCATTTGCGATTGAACCCTTTGAGGTGAAGATGGCGTGGAGTCCATTGTTACAAACCAATCCAGACCATCAGTGGATGCGTCGTTTGATTAAAAGTGTCGCTAACGAAATCGAGAGTGGAGTGACGGAATAACATAGTTTGTAGGGTATTTTTTATATGAATATCCAATATAACCGGCATAAATTAGCTAAATTCATGTCCGTTAAGTAAGTTTAAATCAGTAAAGTAAATTTGAGCTAGTCACGAAAATTTATTGAGTAGCCATCAATTAGTTTGAGAGAGATTTTATGAGCAGTCGTATTCAACAGGGAAGCTTGAACATTGATAGCACCCTCTACCAATTAATTAATGAGCAGGTGATTCCTGGAACAGGCATTGTCGCTGAAGACTTTTGGCAATCATTTGCAACCATTCTTGAAGATTTGGCGCCAAAAAATCGCGCATTGCTTATCAAGCGTGAAGATCTTCAACATCAAATTGACGTTTGGCACCAAGAGCGTGCCGGGCAAACGCTAGATCCTGTAGAGTACAAACAGTTCTTACAGCAGATCGGTTATTTGGTTCCTGAAGGCGATGACTTTCAAGTGACGACAGCCAGCGTAGAACCTGAGATCGCAACACAAGCAGGGCCGCAGCTTGTGGTGCCAATCATGAACGCACGCTTTGCACTTAACGCAGCCAATGCGCGTTGGGGCAGTCTATATGATGCGCTCTACGGAACGGACGTGATCAGTGAAAGTGATGGCGCGGAAAAGGGCGGAAGCTTTAACCCTGCTCGTGGCGCTAAAGTAGTGACTTATGCTCGTGAGTTCCTTGATGATGCAGCGCCATTAAACGGTGTCTCTCATAAAGACGTGACCAAATACAGCATCAGTAACGCTAGCATCGGCAATAAGCTCATAGCGACACTCGATAACGGCGAAGAAGTCACTCTCATTGATAGCGACCAGTTCATTGGCTATCAAGGTGACGCAAGTTCCCCTTCGTGCATTCTTCTTAAACACAATAATCTGCACATCGAAATTCAAATTGACCCAAGCGCACCGATTGGTAGCGTTGATGTGGCGGGTATTAAAGATGTGTTGGTCGAAGCTGCCCTAACAACCATTATGGATTGCGAAGACTCGGTTGCTGCAGTTGATGGTGAAGACAAAGCATTGGCTTACCGTAACTGGTTAGGCTTGATGAAAGGTGATCTGCAAGAATCACTAGAGAAAAACGGCAAAACTATTGTTCGTAACCTTAATCCCGATCGCCAATACACCAGCGTGACGGGTGGTGAGATTTCACTAAAAGGCCGCAGCATGTTGTTCATCCGTAATGTCGGCCACTTGATGACTAACCCTGCGATTATTGATGCCGAAGGTAATGAAGTGCCTGAAGGCATTATGGATGGCATGATCACTTCGTTAATTGCGATGCATGATTTAAAAGGCAACAGCGCGTACCAAAACTCGACTGCGAACAGTATCAACATCGTAAAACCTAAGATGCATGGCCCTGAAGAAGTCGCCTTTACTAATGAATTGTTTGGCCGTATTGAAGATGCATTAGGGCTAGATCGATTCACGATAAAAGTCGGCATCATGGACGAAGAGCGTCGTACTTCGGTTAACCTTAAAGAATGTATTCGTGCAGCTAAAGATCGTGTTGTGTTTATCAACACAGGTTTCTTAGACCGAACGGGTGATGAGATTCACACCAGTATGGAAGCGGGGCCTTTTGCTCCTAAAACACAGCTGAAAACCATGACTTGGATTGGCGCATACGAAGATCAAAACGTTGATCTTGGCTTAGCTTGTGGCCTGCAAGGTAAAGCCCAGATTGGTAAAGGTATGTGGCCAGAGCCGGATAATATGGCGAAGATGATGGACGCGAAAATCGGACATCCACAAGCGGGTGCCAATACCGCTTGGGTTCCTTCTCCAACCGCCGCGACTTTGCACGCGCTGCACTATCATAAGGTGAGTGTACCAAGCCGTCAGAAAGAGCTTCGTGAGCGAGTGAGAGCCAATGTCGATGATATTCTTACTATCCCGTTACTGGGCGATCAAAAGCTTACCGCGCAAGATATTCAAAGTGAACTGGATAACAACACCCAAGGTATTTTGGGTTATGTGGTTCGTTGGATTGACCAAGGCGTTGGTTGTTCGAAGGTACCTGATATTAACGATGTCGGCTTGATGGAAGACCGAGCGACGCTGCGTATTTCAAGCCAACATATTGCGAACTGGTTACGTCACGGCATTTGCGAGGAAGCTCAGGTAATGAAAACCATGAAGCGCATGGCCGCAGTGGTGGATGAGCAAAACGCTGGCGACCAGAGCTACCGTAACATGGCGCCTGACTTTGAAAACAGCATTGCATTTTCAGCGGCGTGTCAGTTGGTATTCGAAGGCTGTGCTCAGCCGAGCGGTTACACCGAGCCAGTACTGCACGCGATGCGTCTAAAACTGAAAGCACAGGAATAGCGAAGCAACCGAATAACAAAAATAGAGAATGTAAAATACTAAAAAAAGAACCCCCCCCCCTTTAACCGAGCCCAAGGTGCCGCGCTTTTATAGCGCGGCTTTTTTTTGATTCATTTTTGTGGTGGGAAGGGGGGAGAATGGGGCAGGTTAGTGCTCACTAAGACTTAATTATTTCCGAGCCCTAATCACTGCCAGAACTTAGTTACTACCAACCTTATTTTCCGCCAAAGCAAAGATACTTAATGTCCATGTACTCATCGATGCCTTCTTTCGCACCTTCACGGCCAATACCTGATTGTTTCACACCACCGAAAGGCGCGACTTCGGTTGAGATTAGACCATCATTAATGCCGACCATACCGTACTCAAGCGCTTCTGCAATGTTCCACACTCGGTGGATGTTCTGACTGTAGAAGTAAGACGCCAAACCATAAATCGTATCGTTGGCCATCTCGATAAGCTCTTCGTCCGTGTCGAATTTCATCACGGGCGCGACTGGGCCAAAGATCTCTTGTTGAACGATGTCCATGCTGTGTTTTACATCTTTAAGAACAACAGGTTGAATGAAAAGCCCATTAAGTTCCTGAGTTGGCGTGACAGGCGTGGCACCTTGTTCAATCGCTCGGTTTACCAAAGCTTGGATGTTGTTCTTTGCGTTCAGGCTGACAACAGGGCCAATCGTGACACCTTCATCTAAGCCGTTACCAATCTTAAGCTGCTGAACCGCTTGATCAAATTTAGCCACAAACTCATCGTACACTTTACTGTGAACGTAGAATCGGTTTGCACAGACACATGTTTGACCTGCATTACGGAACTTCGACGCCATTGCCCCTTGAACGGCTGCATCGATGTCGGCATCGTCAAACACAATAAATGGTGCGTTACCGCCAAGTTCCATTGAGGTGCGTTTGATGCCTTTTGCTGCTTGAGCCATCAAAATACTGCCCACACGGGTCGACCCAGTGAAAGAGATTTTTTTGATAAGCGGATGCGAAGTGAATAGGTTGCCCACTTGTTCAGGGCTTTCACCAAGCACCACTTGAAGTAGATCTTTAGGGATACCCGCTTGATAAGCCAGTTCAACCACAGCAAACGCGGAAAGCGGTGTCTCATCCGAAGGTTTCACGACAAAGCTACAACCCGCAGCTAAGGCAGGAGCCGCTTTACGAGTGATCATTGCAATAGGGAAGTTCCATGGCGTAATCGCACATGCGACACCAATAGGCTGCTTGATGGTCACCAAGCGTTTGCCAGCGACTGTGCTAGGAATGGAATCACCATAAGTGCGCTTTGCTTCTTCTGCAAACCACTCAATGAAGCTCGCGCCATACACCACTTCGCCTGTCGCTTCGGCTAACGGCTTACCCTGTTCCATTGTCATGATTCGAGCAAGGTCATCTTTGTTTTCAAGGATCAGCTGGTGCCAGCGATGAAGCAGTGCAGCACGAGATTTAGCAGGAATTTTTGCCCACTCTTTCTGTGCTAAATGAGCTCGTTCAATCGCGCTCGCTAACTCTGTTTTTGATGATACCGGTGCGTGCCCGATGAGTTCACCCGTTGCTGGATTGGTCACGGCAACCGCGTTATTCGCTTCTGTCACCATAAAAGAGAGTAAGCGCTGGTTATTAATTTCTAGCATGTGATTCCTTCTTGATGATTACTTAACACGTGTTGGTGCTGTTATTGAGTTGATGTCTATGCAGTGCTGATGATTCGCTTTAGCCTGCCAAGGTTATTCTTGCGCCCAGTTGTCTGCTTCTATCTTCGCTAATGCTTTTGCTGCTTTTTGAAGTGCGGGCAAGAATTTTATTGCTTCGTCCGGTTTCACTCGAATCACAGGCGCTTGTATCGCTAGGCCTAGGTTTGATTGACCTGTTGGTGATGGGATCAGCACTGCGATACAGACTAAGCCTGGTAAAAACTCTTCGTCATCAATAGCAAAACCTTGGATTTTCGCTTCTTCAATGTCTTTCTCTAGAGTCGAATAGTCGGTAATCGTGTTTACTGTGTATTGAGTCAGCGGCACATTTTCAATTAATCGTCTGCGCTGCGACTTAGACATATGAGCTAAAAACAGTTTTCCAGTAGCCGAGCAGTGCACGGGAACGCGAGAGCCGGGGTGCAGGTGAAAGCGAAGGGGGGCTTCAGTTTCGGCACGATCGAGATAGATGATTTCGCCACTTGAAAGAGCGGTCAGGTTACAACTCTCACCGACTTCTGCTCTCAGGTTCTCAAGGATAGTGCGTCGCGCGCTGTGCATGGTGCTATTCAAAAGTAGGTTTTCGGCAAGTTTTCTGAGTCGAATACCTGAGCTGTAGTGCTTTTCGTCGCCATCTCTTTGAATGATGCCCGCCGCTTCTAACTGTTGAAGCATTCGGTGCAGCGTGGGTTTTGGCAATCCGGTCTCTTCGACTAAACCTTGCAGAGAAATAAACTCGTCTTTTTGCGCTATCACCTCTAATAGTGCAAAAAGTCGGAGGGTCGGTGTATCCCCTTGAACTTGCGGTGTTTCTGTTTGCATACAGTGATTCATCCTTGCGATATGTCTATGCCTAAGAGTGTACATACTAAATCATTATTCTTCAATTATCTGAATAAAATTTGACCTTTTTTGTTATTCCAATAATATAAATATAAATTATGGAATAATTAATCTCAATAAATGGAATTTAAAGATGAAGGCGATTGAACGGATTATTGATAAAGCTCATTTAGATCGTAAGCGCGTTGTTTTGAGTGAAGCGGAGGACCCGCGAGTGCTAGCTGCTGCAAGAATAGCAATCGACAAACAGCTCGCTCACATCACCCTAGTCGGGGACGAACCAGCGATCATCGCTGCTGCAGAATTACATCACATTGATCTTGTGGGCATTCACATTGTCTCCCCACAAGCGTCATCACTCAAAGAAGTCCTCGCTGAGCGGTTGTATACATTAAGAAAAGCGAAAGGTATGACTTACGATGATGCGCTAGAGCTGGTTCTAGACCCACTCGTTTTTGCCAATTTGATGGTCAGAGAGGGGCTGGTGGATGGCACAGTTAATGGTGCGGTTTATACCACGTCTGATGTCGTGCGAGCTGCGCTTCAGATTATCGGCCCCGCGCCAGACAGTGAATTGGTGTCCAGTTTCTTTCTGATGATGTTGTGTGAGCCTTTCCATAATCTTAAAGGCGGTATGATTTTCAGCGATTGTGGTTTGGTGATTAACCCCACTGAAACCGAGCTGGCATCGATTGCCGTGGCCGCATCAAACAGTGCTCAAACGCTACTGATGGAAGAGCCTAAAGTAGCGATGCTGTCGTTTTCGACCAACGGGAGTGCCAAACACGAATCGGTCGATAAGGTTCGTAATGCGGCTCAACTCGTAAAACAACGTTGTCCCGGAATCGCCGTCGATCAGGACGTTCAACTCGATGCGGCGATTGTCACTGAAATAGCGGCGAAAAAGTTGCCTGATTCAGAGGTCAAAGGTCAATCTAACGTGTTGATATTTCCTAACTTAGAAGCCGGTAATATCGGTTATAAGCTTGCGGAAAGGCTAGGTGGGGCTGTTGCGATTGGCCCGTTGCTGCAAGGGCTGAATCAACCAGCGAATGACTTGTCCAGAGGCTGTAGTGCCGAAGATATCTTTAATGTCATTGCCGTTACCGCGGTACAAGCGCAGCAAGGGAAAGCATCTGACTCTAAGGCTGACTCTGAAGCTGATGTTGAAGAAAGAGAAGAGTCGGAGTTTGAATTCCGGTATTAACACTCGTTGCTTAAACTAATGCGGAATCTTGCACTCATATTTACCCCCAAATAACCTAATTAGGATAGCTAATGGAGTTACCTGTTTTACTCGCCATTCTTGCCACCATTGCGGTAGGTACTTATTTCCAAACTGTCACTGGATTTGGTCTCGGTATCATTGTGATTGGGCTAACGGTCAGCCTTAATTTGGTATCCCTACCCGTTATAGCCGCTGTGGTCAGTATTGTGACCTTGTTCAATTGCTTGGTGGCGTTGATGGGTAAGCCACTGCTTGGGGAACTCAAGATTCTGGTGGTGTTAGTCATCGGTATTATTCCCGGCGTATCGATGGGCGTGTACTTGCTGGACGCGTTGAGCGAGTCGGCAACCCAAATCCTACGAGGGCTATTGGGTGCCATGGTGTTGTTCGCTGGTTTGAGCTTTATGTTTAAACCTAAAACTAGAACGGTCCGTTCGACAACCGTATCTTTCCTTGTCTCAGGATTTAGCTCTGGGTTAGCGGGGGGATTATTTGGGATGGCAGGTCCACCGATTGTTTATCATCTCTATCGGCAACCTTTTTCGCTCGATCTGGTGCGAAGCACACTGCTGATGGTTTTCGCTTGTACGTCGATGTCCCGTACGGTCAATGTCTATGCGGCGGGCGACATGGAACAGAGCATATTGTGGTTATCCGCTATTGCTGTTCCTCTGGTGGCGCTTGTCACAATGTTTGCTCGGCGTTTCCCATCGCCGTTGTCTAATGATCAACTCAGAAAGCTGGTGTTTACGGTGTTAATGCTGATAGGCGGATATTTGATGGCTGTCTCTGCATGGTCGTTGTTTGGCTCCTCGTAAAACCATTCTCGACAAAGGAGGCTAGTGATTCGCTAGCCTAAGCTTCCCTGTTTAAACACGCTTTAGCATCTCAAAGATGCTCTTAGATAATCCAAATAAGCAGCTCTCCTGCACATCTAAGGTGATGTTACTGCGGTAGTACGGGCTTAAATCGACGCCCATTCCCACCCCATGAATCTCAATTCCGTTTTTGGTCGACTCACGTTCAATCACTTGTTTGAGGTGGTTATCCAAATAGAACTGATCGTTGGCGGTGCTGGTGGCGGTATCCATCGGACAGCCGTCTGAGAACACGATTAAAACCTTTCGTTGTGCGCTATGCTGCTGCAACCGCTGACTAGCGAACTGCATCGCTTCGCCATCAATCCCTTCTTTAAAGATGTCTGCTTTCCGAAGGCTCGCAATACCAAGGCGAGAGCGTCTCCAATGTGTATCAATATCTTTAAACACAATATGTCGAATTTCGTTTAAGCGGCCTGGGTGTTTCGGCTGACCTTGTTTAAGCCACTGCCGATAGACTCTGCCACCGTTCCAGTTATTGGTAGTGAAGCCAATAATCTCAAATGGAATGTTGGCCAGTCCAACGGATTTGAGAATTGTATCCATCAGTAGGCTTAGCTTGTGACTGTGCTTTTGCATTGAGCCTGAGCAGTCCATCAAAAACGTGATAGCACATTGATGAGATGCGCCGATATCAGGTTGATAAAAGACAGTGCGATCTAATGGCGATGTGATGAGCTTGGTGATGGTCGTGGCGTTAACAATGCCTTCTTCTAAATGATCCTGACGTCGGTTCGTTTGTGGCGTGGCAACAAAGCGAGTGAGCATCGCGGCTAAACGGCGAGTGTTGACTTGTCTCGCCATGATGTCATCGGAGAGTTTCTGCCTCAGTTCGAGTAATAGAGCGCGCCTGACGAGTTTGTCTGCCACGATGACTTGATCAAATTCTGAATTAAAGACCTGATAATTGGCACCCGAGAGTTCGAATACCTTGCTACTGCCTGTGATGTCGGTATCGACGTCTTCATCTTGAATGTCACCATCAACAATCAAGGCAAGCTGCGCAAGGATCTTGATGTCTTCTTCGACCGTTGGCGTGGCAGCGTTATCGCTCTCTTGTTCTTGGTTGATTAACTCTTGCGCAAGGGCTGCAAGCTCCTTCGCGCAGTGAGCAAACTGTTGTTGGTCGGTTCTATGTTGCTTTAAGCGCTTCAGGCTATACCCGAAAGTAGGCACGATGCCGGCGCGAGTCGATTCAATGGTCTCAGCAATAGGCTCCGAAACTGGAACACCGGTTAAGCGGGTGTGGATGATTTGCATCAGAGTAAATAGCAACATGCCTATTCGTGATTCGGTGAAACCATTCTGATGATATTGGTCGCTCCAATGCGCAAAATTGAACTGAATGCTGGTGGTAACACCTTTTAGATAAGATGGAACTTGCGATTCAATTCGTACTTGTTCGCAGAAATCATATAACAGACGTTCGACTTCGTTTTTCGGTCGCAATGAATAATGGAGGTCAGCATCTGAAAGCAAGAGTCGCAGTGCCGATGAATCGATCTTGCCTTGCATCGAAAGCTTGCTGTTTTTCAACTCGTGGCGAGACACAAAGGTGAGATCGTTAGTATGTGCAGACTGATAATAACAGGGGCTATTGCCTTTATAGAGACGTTCTCCCCGATAATTCAGACTCAACTCACCGCTGATCGCTCTGGCGACAGACACCCCAAGATCGAGGATCTTTTTCTGCTGAGAAGAAACATTGGCCATGGTTTACGACTCCGAGTGGGAATAGTTTTGAATAGGCGTTTCTAAATCTTCACCAAAGCAACGGAAATAGTATTCGCTAACCAGTTCTTTCTCTTCGTCTTCACAGCGATTCAAGAATGACAGCCTAAATGCCGTCGCAACATCGTCGAATATTTGGATGTTTTCGGCCCAAGTAAGCACCGTTCGTGGAGACATCACCGTAGAAAGGTCACCAGCCCGAAAACCGTTACGCGTTAATCCTGCGGTGGCGATCATTTTCTCAACCAGTTGTCGACCACTCTCATTATTCAGATTTGGAAGCTTGGATAACACGATCTTGGTTTCATGCTGTGGATCTAAATAGTTAAGCGTAGCGATGATGTTCCATCTATCTAATTGACTGTGGTTAAGCACTTGAGTGCCCGAATACAAACCTGAGAAGTTACCCAAGCCAAGCGTGTTGCAGGTAGCAAACAGGCGGAAAGAAGGGTGAGGCGTGATCACTCGGTTTTGTTCTAAAGAGGTGTATTTCCCGTCTTGCTCTAATAGTTGTTGAATCACAAACATCACGTCAGGGCGACCAGCGTCGTACTCATCTAACACCAGTGCGATGGGTTGTTGAATGCTCTGCGGAAGAATGCCTTCTTTAAACTCTGTTACCTGCATTCCGTCTTTAATGACGATGCTGTCTTTACCTATGAAATCCAAGCGACTTAAGTGTCCGTCTAGGTTGATCCTCAAGCATGGCCAGTTCAATCTCGCGGCAATTTGCTCAATGTGAGATGACTTGCCCGTCCCATGTGTGCCTTGAATCAGCGTGCGACGATTGGAGGTGAACCCCGCCAATATAGCCAGCGTCACTTCGGGGTCAAAACAGTAATTAGGGTCGACTTTCGGCACATATTCGCCCGCATGTTCAAATGCCATCACGGTTAGATTGCTGTCGATCCCAAAGCGTTCTCTTACACTTACCGGTTGCGTTGGTATCAATTCCGCCTCTTTCATCATATTTCCCTCTATATAGCTCATCACTTGTCGCTGCTATCGCGATATGACATCGATTATTAACAGCTCCTCTTAAGTTAATGGCACTTTTTGTACGAAAAACTACCAATAATGTGATCTAGTTTTATTAATTAGAATGAATTGTTCCAATTTAATATAAAAAGTTGACGCGCAAAAATTCTACTACTAAGGTGAAAATGAATCCGAAAAAGAGACAATTCATTCCGAAAAATGAAATTTTGGTTAACTCAAGGAGAATGGAAGAATGAGCGAGCAAGAAAAACGTACGGTTGTTTCCGGCACAGTAACAATGACACCATCAGAAGCGTTCGTTGAAACTATGGTTGCTAATGATGTTACCGACATGTTCGGCATCATGGGGTCAGCATTTATGGACGCAATGGATATCTTTGCTCCTGCTGGCATTCGATTGGTCCCAGTGGTACACGAGCAAGGTGCTGCTCACATGGCAGATGGTTACTCTCGTGTATCTGGTCGCCACGGCGTAGTTATCGGGCAAAATGGCCCAGGTATTAGTAACTGTGTGACTGCGATTGCAGCGGCGTTCTGGGCACATAGCCCGGTCGTAATTGTGACGCCAGAGACAGGCACTAAAACAATGGGCTTAGGTGGTTTCCAAGAGTGTAACCAACTTCCAATGTTCCAAGAGTTTACTAAGTATCAAGGACACGTAACACACCCAGACCGTATGGCGGAATACACGGGTCGATGCTTTGACCGCGCAATGAGCGAAATGGGTCCGACTCAACTGAATATTCCACGTGACTATTTCTACGGCGAAACTCAAACCGAGATCCCTAAACCCGCGCGTTTAGACCGTGGTCCAGGTGGTGAGAAATCTCTAAATGAAGCGGCAGACCTGATTGCTGAAGCGAAATTCCCAGTCATCATTTCTGGTGGCGGCGTGGTAATGGCAGATGCAGTTCAAGAGTGTGCAGCGTTGGCGGAAAGATTAGGCGCACCCGTAGTGAACAGCTACCTACATAATGACTCTTTCCCTGCGAGTCACCCATTATGGTGTGGTCCTTTAGGCTACCAAGGTTCGAAAGCAGCAATGAAGTTGATGGCTCAAGCGGATGTTGTTATCGCTTTGGGTACACGTCTTGGTCCATTTGGTACCTTGCCTCAACATGGCATGGACTACTGGCCGAAGAACGCGAAAATCATTCAGATTGACGCAGACAACAAGATGCTTGGCTTGGTTAAGAAGATTTCGGTTGGTATCTGTGGCGATGCGAAAGCCGCTGCGGTTGCTCTATCTGAAAGATTGGAAGGCCGCGCACTGTTGTGTGATGACAACAAAGGCGCTCGTCAAGATACAGTGGCAACAGAGAAAGCACTGTGGGAAAAAGAGCTTGATGAGTGGACACATGAACGTGACTCGTTCAGCTTAGATATGATTGAGGAAAACTCACACGAGACTCCGTTCTCTGGTGGCGAATATCTACACCCACGCCAAGTATTGCGTGAGCTAGAAAAAGCGATGCCTGAAGACGTAATGGTCTCGACGGACATCGGTAACATCAACTCAGTGGCAAACAGCTACTTACGCTTTGAGAAACCACGTAGCTTCTTTGCTGCAATGAGCTTCGGTAACTGTGGTTATGCGTTCCCGACCATCATTGGTGCGAAAGCAGCGGCACCTCATCGCCCAGCTATCTCTTATGCTGGCGACGGTGCGTGGGGCATGAGCCTAATGGAAACCATGACATGTGTTCGCCATAACATTCCAGTGACAGCCGTGGTATTCCACAACCGTCAATGGGGTGCAGAGAAGAAGAACCAAGTCGACTTCTACAACCGACGTTTTGTTGCGGGTGAACTTGAAAACCAGAGCTTTGCAGAGATCGCACGAGCAATGGGCGCTGAAGGTATCACGGTTGATAAGCTAGAAGATGTAGGTCCAACCCTGCAAAAAGCCATCGACATGCAGATGAACGAAGGCAAAACAACCATCATTGAAATTATGTGTACTCAGGAATTGGGCGACCCGTTCCGCCGAGATGCACTATCAACACCGGTTCGTTTCCTAGATAAATACAAAGATTACGTATAAGTCATAGGAAGTTTGTCCGGCCACCGCATTATAAAGAGCGTGGTCGGACAATATTAACGGGTATTGGCAAAGTGCTTAAGTGAAGAACGTAAACGCTTAGTTCAATAACTTCTATTTAAACATTAGAACACTAATTAAATTTCCCATCGGTACATAAGTGGTTATAGCTATATAAATTTTGTCACTCATTATTATTGTTCGATCCTGAACTAATGGATCCATAAATGATCATCTTTGACGAAGATATATACCTATTATCATTTTTCAATAATTACAACGATACCAATTGAACCATTGATTAACGTGATTATTAATGCTTTAACTTTACCGAATATAAATTAAGTGACTTATTGTATGAATGTTGTGAAAAATAAACGTTATATAAGCTCACTCGAAGAGCTGTATGAAATAATCGATTCACTCATTGCTGAGTGTAGTGGGCATCGTGGTTTGATTTATAACGTGTGTGATTATGAAAATAATAATCTGATGCCAAGCTTAGGTCGCTCAAATCGAAAGAATATTCGCCGTGTCGAACAAGAACTTCTCTCGACCGTGAGAGTTTATGGCGGGCATTCGTTGAGTGCACACGAGATAAACGACTGGTTATTGATGTGTTTAGCCAAGAAACAGGGGTTTCCAACACGTTTACTTGAGTGGACAGATAACCTGATTAATGCGCTGTGGTCTGTATGTCATAGCCAAAGTAAAGACTGTATCAATATTATTAAAGCCATTGATTATCATAAGGTTAGTGTTTTTAACTCACCATGTGACTTCAATAAGACTCAGATATTCAATGTGGCTGATTGTGATCAGCAAGAGCAACGAAAAGATAAGTGGTATTCCATTCACCCATTTAAGGAAGGTGGCAATGATGCCATTCAGCCTTTGTACGATGAGAAAGAATATTCAAACGGTCTAGTGTCCGTTCATATTCTTCCATCAACGAAAGTAAACCTGATAAAGGAATTAATCTCCATGAATGTTTTAAATGAACCGACAGAATATATTGAAGAGACACTGACTGATTTAAAAAATGAAGCCCATGTAGATAGCAATCAAGCAATGAATAAAGGTGAGGGTAATATCGAATTACAAGTTAATACTCATGATCGCCAGCTTGAGCAGTATGGCCGAAAGTACCATCAAGATTTTGATTTCGACTAAAGTCTAATATTTCTACTGATTTTATTTAGAGCTCATATAAATCTAGTGATTACGAGATAAATAAAATTAGAACACCAATTAATTTATAAAAAGATGAAATCTGTGAGCTTAAAGATTGTTTATAAAGTAACTCGAAGTTAGAGTGGCGAATCTTGTTATCAAGTTGTTAAATTTTCACAGATCTAGTTTAAACACTCTAATAAAAAAGTGGCGCAAAGCTACTGAAATTTAAACCAATAACGAAAACATAAAGGATTCTGGAATATGAATATGCAAACCAATGCAGCGACATTCGTGCTGGAAAACCAAGTCGACACCGCCTTTTTACAGTCTTTTAGTGATGCATGGAATAACCATGATATTGAAGCGCTAATGTCGTTTATGACCGAAGACTGTGTCTTCCACACCGTGGCAGGAGAAGGCGAACTTGGAAACACTATCGAAGGGTACGAAGCCGTTCGCAATAGCTTTGAATTGGTTTGGCAGAACTTTCCAGATGCAGCCTGGAGCGACCCTGTCCACTTTGTATGTGGCGACCGCGCGGTAAGCGAATCAACGTTCTCTGCGACTAACCCTGATGGCACCGTCATCGAAGCTCGTATGGTTGATGTGTTTACCCTGAAAGAGGGGAAAATCAGCGTAAAAAATGCCTTCCGTAAAACACGACCTCTTTTGACTCCTAACAACACTCCCAAGAGCTAGACACGAAACCACAACCCGTTCACGTGTTATGACTAGGAGAGTCGAATTATGAGTTTAGTAATGGAACAACCGGCAGCCGATGTGCCGCCAAAGGTGACAAGCACCCAAGTACAAGAAAGTACCCAAGCAAAAGAAAGATACGATCCAAAATACGATCCACTTAAAGACAAGAGCCCAGGTCACGGTAAGGAATACGCCCCTACTTATTGGGTAGATACCGCAGGCGCGCCACCTGAAGATGATGGCCCAATTACATCGGATATGGATGTCGATGTGGCGATAATCGGTTCAGGCTACACAGGCCTAAGCACTGCGATACACCTTGCTGAAATGTACGGCATTAAAGCGATTGTGATTGAAGCTAACCGTATGAGTTGGGGCTGCAGTACCCGAAATGGTGGTCAAGCTCAGTGTGCGTCAGGACGTTTGAAGCGTTCTCAGTGGATTGAACGCTGGGGACTCGAAACCGCGCTAAAAATGCACCGCGAATGCATCGATGGCATGAACACGTTTAAGTCTCTAATCAAAGACATTGATTGTGACCCGCAGCCGGGTGGCCACTTATACGTTGCTCACCGTCCAAAAGTGATGGCAACACTCGAGAAAGAAGCCAAGTTGCTACGTGACACATTCGATTACGATGCGCAGATCTTAGATGCGGAAACCGTAAAGCGTGATTACGTTGGCGACCAAGAAGCAGCAGGCGCAATGCATGAGCCAGAAGGTATTGGCATCCATGCAGGGAAACTGGCGTTTGGTTATCTAAGAAAGGCGAGAGCACTCGGCGTAAAAGTTCACCCAGCAAGCCCTGTGATGGGTTGGGAAACACGTAACGGTGTGCACTATCTAAAAACACCAGGTGGTGTGGTTAAGGCTCGTTCTGTCGGTGTTTGTACCGGTGGGTATACCAGCCAAGGTTTGCATTCAGAGCTTAAGAATCGCCTATTACCTGTACTTTCTAACTCGATGGTGACACGTCCGTTAACTCAAGACGAAATTGCCGCGTGTAACTTCAAAACCAATCAGGTGATTACTGATACCAGAATCCTGCGTCATTACTACCGTTTGTTACCCGATAACCGAGTGCAGATCGGTACACGCAGTGCCATCAGTGGCAAGAATGCACCTGAAAAGAAATACGAAGACATGTTGAGAGCGGATTTAACTCGAAAATTCCCTTCTCTCGATCAGATCAAAATCGATTATTCATGGTGGGGGTGGGTGGATGTTAGCCACGACATGATGCCAAGAATCTATCAGCCGAATCCAAAGCAATCCATATTCTACGCACTAGGGTATGGCGGCAATGGTGTGATGTACTCCGCTCAAGCAGGCAAGCGCCTTGCTCAGTGGATCGCAGGTGAAGGTCATAAGCTTGACTTGCCAATATTTGAATCAAAACTTCCGTTCCCCAACGTGAGGGAAGTGGTGGAATCTGAGATGTTTGCACCATTTCGAAGAGTAGGGCAACAGTTCCTTTATCAGTGGTATTCGTTAAAGGATGAAGTGCTTTAGCTACTCGAACATTGTTTCCAAAATAGGGAAATAGAACTACGACCAGGAAAGTTGTACCAGGTCACCTTGTGAGCAAAGTACAGGCAGGAAGTCTGTATGATATGAAAGGTTAAGACTATGAAATTGATTAAAAATAAAATTATTGCTGGCGTCACAATTGTAGCAACAGCGATGCTATCTCATACCGCGGCAGCAGCAAATTTTAAAATGGCTATCGGCGATGCTGCTGGTGGTACTCAGTGGGAATTAGCGACATCATTTTCTGAATTGATGGAGCAAAAAACAGACGGTAAAGTCAAAATCGACCTGTTCCCGAATGGTCAATTGGGCAACGAGCAAGACACCGTCAACGACGCGGCAATCGGCCTTCTCGACTTCTCAGTATTGGCGATCAACAACGTGACGCCTTTCTCCCCAACGGTTGGTCTATTGACCATGCCTTATGTCATTCAAAGTGCAGAAGAAGCGGTGCTATTAACTCAAGGCCAAGTGGGTCAAGACCTTGTCGATAACACCATTCGTGATGCAGGCGTTCGTATCGTTGGTTGGGCTTATTCTGGTTTTAGGGTTCTGACTAACTCTAAAAAGTCAGTGGCTTCACCAGCGGATCTAAAAGGATTAGTGATTCGTGTTCCTCGTAACGAAATCATGATTGCTTCTTACCAAGCATGGGGCGTAAACCCTACACCAATGGCATGGTCAGAAACATTTACTGGCCTGCAGCAAGGTGTGGTTGATGGTCAAGACAACCCATACATCACTGTGCATGCGATGAAGTTCAATGAAGTACAAAAGTACGTCACAAACCTTCGCTACATCTTCTCTCTTGAACCGCTAATCGTCAGTGAAACTGTCTTCCAACAACAGACGCCTGAAATGCAAAAGATCATTCTTGAAGCGGGTCAGGAAGCGACAGAGCACAGCTTTGCATACTTAGAAAATACTGAAAACAAGATCCGTGAAGAACTGCAAGCAAAAGGCATGGTCTTCACTGACCCAGCAGACAACGAGCAAGAGTGGATCAGCAAAGTCACTAAGTCAGTTTGGCCTAAGTTCTATTCAAGCATTGGAGGCAAAGACAAGCTAGACGACGTTCTTGAGTTACTAGGTAGAAAGTAACGATTAGATTCGCCCTATCTGCTGTTCTTCGCTACTTAATCACCTAGCGATAGAACGGTTAGATAGGGCATTTACATGGCTTTACTCGTTGATCTGTCCAGTACCTGATCTTTTAGTACCGCGAGCGACTGGTTGTCATGTGGAAATCAACATTGGAGGTTATATGTCAGTCGCTAAAACAATAAAAAAGCATCTTAACAACATTGAGGAATATACATGTTGTCTGTTGCTAGCAAGCTTTGTCCTATTGCTGTTCACACAAATCCTTACTCGTCAGCTTTTCGATTACTCCATACCTTGGGGTGATGAAGTCGCTACTTACATGTTTGTTTGGTTTGCCTATCTAGGGGCTGTTGTTGCGGCCAAGATGTCGGCGCATAACCGAGTCAGTTTTCACTTCAAGTTCTTCCCCCCAATTGTTCAGACCGTCTGTGAAACCATCGCTGACTTCTTATGGCTGCTGTTTAACGGCTACTTTGTTTATCTCAGCTACGATTTCGTGTTCAACAAAATGAATTTGTTCTGGAAGTCTCAGACGACAGGCATCCCAATGAAATACTTCTATATGATTTTGCCGATCGCATTTTCTCTAATGATGCTGCGCATTATCTGGAACAACTACGAGCGCTTATTTAAGGGCGCTAAGAACGAAGATCCTGAAGTCAAAGAACTGCGCAAAATGACGGCACAAAAGTCATCACAGTAGTCGTCACAGAGAATAGCCGTAATAGAGAGATGTAATAATGGAATCCTATTTAACTCTAATTTTATTTGGTGGCTTCTTAACCCTGTTAATTCTGGGTGCACCAATCACAGTATCACTGGCCGGCGCTTCAATGGCGGCCTATATGTTGCTCGACAAAAATCCTATCGCTTTAGTACAAATCGCGTTTACCTCGGTGGGTAACTTCCCGTTAATGGCACTACCAGCCTTTGTTCTTGCTGGCGCATTAATGGAGGCGGCGGGTATCTCCAAACGTCTGGTGGATATTGCAGAGAGCTTAGCCGGACCCGTGACGGGTGGCCTTGGCGCTGCAACGGTCATGGCGTGTTTGTTTTTTGGTGCTATCTCAGGTTCAGGCCCTGCAACCACCGCTGCGGTAGGCATGCTAATGGTGCCTGCAATGGTTAAGCGAGATTACGATAAGAGTTACGCATCGGCAGTAACGGCTGCATCAGGGGGCTTGGGGATTATCATTCCGCCATCCATCCCGTTAGTTATTTTCGGCATCTCAGCAATGGGATTAATGGCACCGCCTGAAGCCATCGCTCAACACGGGCAATTTGCTTCTTTATCTATTCCTAAATTGTTTGTTGCGGGCGTTGTTCCTGGCTTCATCATGGCATCTACACTCGTCGTCACTAACTACTTCATTGCCAAGCGAGAAGGCTATAAAGGGCTGTCTGAGAATTGGTCATTTGGCGAAGTAAGACACGCTTTGCGCCGTGGCATATGGTCGATACTGGCTCCATTTCTGATTCTCGGAGGTATCTACAGCGGTATGTTCACACCAACAGAGTCAGCGGTTGTGGCAATTTTCTATTCGCTGTTTGTGGGTGTGTTTATTCACCGAGAGTTATCGTTCAAAAGCACCATCAAATCATTATCGACAACCACATGGATTACCGGGCGTGTGTTGCTGATTCTATTCGCTGCAACGGTATTTGGTCGTTTGTTAATCGAACAAAAAATTCCGGTCGTGGTGGCTGAGTCATTGCTAGGTTTCACTGACAACATGTACATGGTGTGGGCACTGACTATTGTGCTATTGCTTTTCGTCGGCATGTTCATGGAAACGTTAGCCGCGATCATGATTATCGTGCCAGTGCTGTTGCCAATCATGTACATGCTAGGCGCAGATCCAACCCACGTAGGTATTGTGGTGGTGTGTACGTTATCGATAGGTTTTGCTACACCGCCGCTCGGTGAAAATATCTTTGTCGCCTCGGGAATAGGTGGAGCCACGGTCGAGCAGATCACCGCGAAGATCCATCCCTTTGTTCTTGCATCCGTAGTCGGCGTGTTCGTTATCGCTTTCTTCCCACAAATTACGCTTTGGCTACCGTCCTTAGTGGGCTATTAGGAGAAGTCACTATGAATATATCAAGAATTATCCTTATTGGTTGTGCCGTATTTGCTGTGATCAGTGGCATTGGATTGCGTGCTGAACATTCAGAAACAGCAAAAGAAAACGAGCCAGTCAATGTGCTCGATATTTCAGAGCCACATGTGGTCAGTGACGCGGAAAGAAGAGCCAAAACCCTGCTTGCGAAAGCAGTAGTGCACGTGCAAAAAGAAGGCGATGAGAGTGTCAAAGACTTCATGAGCGATGCTGAATACATAGATGGTGAGTTGTATGTATTCGCTTTGGGGATTGATGGCCAATTCCTTGCCAGTGGCGGTTCTTCAATGGTGTTGGTGGGCGACAGTGTTTTAGACACTCAGGACGTTTACGGTAATCCATTTTTCCGTGAAATGATCACGAAAGCGGTACACAACGGTTTTGGTGAAGTTAAGTATCACTGGACCAATCCGACCGATCGTATGGGGGAGCCGAAAACCACTTTCTTTGAGCGAGTGGGCGATGTGATCGTGGCTGTGGGTTATTACCCAGAACGTTCAAGTGCTGCTGAGGCAAAGAATTTATTAGCGAGAGCCATGACAGCGATAGTGGAGTCAGAACAAGAGAGCCTGACTGAGTTCAATGACGCTGAGGGTAGCTTTGTTGAAGGAGACTTGTATGTGTTTGTGATGGACATGAGCTCCGGAAAGCTACTTGCACATGGTGTATCCCCTGAGCTTGTTGGACGTTCACACAACGAAATTCTAAGCCCTGACGATAAGCCCATTCTCACTGAAATGTTAAATCTCGCCAAAGAAAATGGCCGTGGTGTTTACACCTATCGATGGCTAAATCCCCTGTCGAGCAAAGTCGAAACCAAGCACACCTACTATCGAGTGATTGACAATAAGCTGGTTGGCGTCGGTTATTACACAAAATCAAACAACACGTAAAAGTGTGTCTAATGAGCTCTCAGCCCAATTAGATAAAGGGCTGGGGGCGGAAATTCCGGTTTGTGTAAAAAATCAATTTAGTAAAATTCACACTGTGAAATTTTTGTTGTGAAATTGTTTAAAAAATACAAGTAGTATGAAATACATGGAAGCGACACAGTAAAGAACACATTTGAAAAGGGTCAATCAGGATTTTTGACCTACATGAAATTCAAAGCCGTAAGAGGGAAAGATTATGAATATGCTGACACTAGACAAAACAGAACTTCACAGAAACCATTCAACATTTATTGCTGAAGCTGTCTTTGCCGTAGAAATGGTGAAAGCAGACAAGCAACTCGAAAAACAAAAAATGGCGAAACAGTTGCTTGATACTCTATTCCCTCTAGAGGCGGGTTCACACGAAGATGCAGTGAGCTACGAGATTGATTATCGACATGTTCAGGTTTACTTCAAAAACGGTGAGCACACCGGCCTGAAAAGAGCGAAGCACTTTGTCGCTTATGCGGGTGATAAATCTAAACCATCGTCAATTCTATTTCGAGACGAGAGTGGAACTCATGTTGAAGTGACAATAGGTGCTCGTAAAGGCACTGGCAACTTAGAGTTGGTGAACATCGAAGACATTCAATTAGAGACATGCACCACGTTTGGTCAAACTGAAGCGAACCTCTCTTCTGGTATTCGCCACTGGGTTAGCTTAGTGAAGGGTGATGAAAGCGGCCGACCAAGCGCATCGAGTGAAGATAAAGAGTTCACTGAAAAGAATGGCGAAGATTACAACCTAGGCTTTTGCTTCGCGATCTAATGTACTGCCTTTGAAATGTGTAGTCTCTGTGGCAAGAAGCGCAGCAAGACATAGCACTGACATTTGAATACTGATTTCTCTTTTACCTTTGGTAATTTCCCCGCCCCTATAGCGGGGCTTTTTTATTAGAGCTATAAATAAATCAGGCTGTTGTTAATATTATCTGTAGAAAGTTTGCATGAGATTTTACGGTGCGTCATTTTAATTTAACGTATTGTATTTTAAGATTTTTGTCTGTTTATTTTATTCTGTTTTTATTGGGTTAACTATCACTATCAACGGTATCTTGGGTAACTATTGAGCTAAAACTCAGTCAAAATGCTTCGACCTGTGCTATAATACGCGCCTTGGGATTGAGCCAGTAAGTCCATTTATCACCAACCATTGTGATTTTTATCGCCTTTATTTAGGTGGTGCGGCGAGCCAATCAAGTAGTAATTGGATATGGAGAGCGTCCTTATATTCGTTGATTCGGATATGTGAACATCATAATTTATGAGTTTTAAATCAAAAAAATACAGTATCGATTCTACTGACTATCAAGTTGGTCAAGATAACGTCAGTAAATGGGGCATGGATGTCCACAACACCGTCTTCATAGCCTCAGTAGGCTTATCTCTTCTCTTCATCATCACTCTTCTTGCTCTTCCTCCAGCAGACGCTAAAGCTGCTATTGATTCTATTAAGGGGGCTGTTTTATCAAAGTTTGACTTCCTGTTTATGTGGGGAGCTAACATCATGCTAGCGTTTGCTGTTGTTCTAGCATTTTCACCGTTGGGTAAGATTCGCCTAGGTGGCGAAGACGCGACGGCGGACTATTCGATGTCATCTTGGATTGCGATGTTATTCGCAGCCGGTATGGGTATCGGGCTTATTTTCTGGGGTGTTGCTGAGCCAACCGCATTCTTCACTAACTGGTTCGGCACACCATTGGATGCGGAACCTTTTACAGAAGCAGGCCGTGAACTGGCACTAGGTGCAACCGTATTCCACTGGGGTTTTCATGCATGGGCTATCTATGGCATGACGGCGCTTTGTCTAGCGTACTTTGTTTACAACAAAGGCTTACCGCTATCAATGCGTTCTGTGTTTTACCCAATACTGGGTGAACGAGTTTGGGGTAAAACAGGTGATGTGATCGACGTACTAACGGTACTGGTTACTCTGTTTGGCCTTGCGACTTCATTAGGCCTAGGTGGTACTCAAGCAGCAAGTGGTATTAGCCACGTGTTTGGCTTGGAAAACAACATCTACCTTCAGCAATCTATTATCGTTTTGATTATGGGCTTGGCGATCATCTCTGTTATGCGTGGCATGGACGGTGGTGTTAAGTTCCTAAGTAACCTGAACATGGTTATTGCGTTCGTATTCCTTGGTCTTATCGCTGTATTGAACTTTACGACAGTGCTTGATTCTGTGGCGACTGCGGCAACGGGCTATGTGAAAAACATCGTAGCTTTGAGCCAAAGTGCGGGTCGTGAAGACACAACATGGCTGCATGGCTGGACTGTGTTCTACTGGGCATGGTGGGTTGCGTATGCACCATTCTTCGGTATGTTCGTAGCGCGTATTTCTAAGGGCCGTACGGTTCGTGAGTTCCTACTTTGCGTACTGATTATCCCAACATTGGTAACGTCGGCTTGGATGTCGATCTTCGGTGGCGTAGCTATCGAGCAAGTAATTAACCATGTGGGACAACTTGGCCTCGACCAAGGCATTACAGACGTATCTCTAAGCTTGTTCTACATGCTAGATGCTTACTCGTTCGGTAGCATTCTGTCAGTTCTCGCAGTCGCACTGATCATTGTGTTCTTCGTTACAACGCTGGACTCAGGCTCTATCGTTATCGATGGCATGACGGCGGGTGGTAAGCTTGAAGTTCCTGTTAAACAGAAAGTGGTTTGGGCGGTTATCTCAGGTGCTATCGCAATGGTAATGCTGTGGATTGGTGGTACTCAATCTATCCAAGCTCTGCAATCGATCACGATCATTGCTGCACTGCCGTTTACGATCATTCTTCTGATTGGCTGTTTTAGCTTGTTGAAAGGTCTACTGACTGAAGTAGATAAAGGACAAGAAAACGTTAGTGAAACCGCTAAATAAAGTAATCGAGTATGGGGAGTATATAGTTCGCTAATTACTCCTTATTCAGCGTTATTTCAAAGCTCTTTTGTACTGTGTGCAAGGGAGCTTTTTTATGCCCAAGAAGAAATCAAAGACAAGTAGAAAAGACAAAAAAGAGCCACAAGTGAATCGTCACTTGTGGCTCTTTTTAGTTTTAGGGAGCAGCTATTAGCTAATAGCTTACGCGTTCAATTCATGTTGAATAACGTAATCCAGAGCACCGACTACAGCAGCAACTTGAGCGTCATTACACTCTTCGTCAGTCACTTTGTCGCTGTCTGGGTAAACCTCTGTGGTTGTTCCGTACTTACAGTCGGTCACGCCGCCACATAAGCCAAGCTTCTTCATTGGGTAGTTGATCACACCGTGTTGAGTGACGTCTGAACCAATGATCTTGCCTTCGTCATCCGCAGGCGCAATGTGCGTTACTTTTTCTACTGAAGCAATTACTGCCGCTTGGAATTCTGGTTGCGGATTTTCTGTATCGCCAACCGTGTAGAACCCATCTGGAATCATACCTTCGATGTACTCAATACCATCACGAGCCGCGAGTGCTGGTCGGAATTCAGTTTCATCAGAGTCTGTCGTCTCATGTAGGTCAACGTGAACCAATACTTCTGGCAAAGAGGCCACTAAAGCTCGTAGGTTTGCTGATTCTTCTGCTGGTGTACCGTCATAGAAAGAGCGGTTTGGATCAACAGCATTTGGATTCCAGCGGTTGATCACCTCGTAACCCCAAGGGCTTACACAAGGTGCTACTACAATGTTGAAGTGCGCTGCGTATTTCTCTGCTTGGGTCGCTGCAAATTTGATAGCGCCATGCACACCACTGGTTTCGTAACCGTGAACGCCACCTGTAACGAGAATGGTCGGCTTTGACTCATCCCAGTTTTTGCTCTTAATTGCGAAAAGTGGGAAGCGAGCTTGGTCGTAGCTCAGTGCACCGTATTGTTCGATATCAAAACGGTCTGCAAGTGCTTTAATCTTTGGCACAACTTCTTGTTGGTATTCACGCTTAACCGTTCTTTGAGCTAACCATGCTTGACGTTCTGCTTGTTGCCACTTTTGTCCTGGCTTACCAATTGGGTAGGTAGATTCACTTTTCATCTATACTTTTTCTTTTATGTTCGTGAAAGATTAAGACAGATTATTCCTGTCTAACAGAGACAGCAATAGAAAACACAACTTGTGACTTTATTTTTTACAGACTCATAACTTTGATGAGTGAATTGATGATGTTACATTTCATCGATGGTTCAATCCTTTAAAAAGAGATAATAAAATGGCTGGAGCAAGTTTATTAACACTGCTAGATGACATTGCAACCGTGTTGGATGATGTCGCACTGATGTCTAAGGTGGCAGCTAAAAAAACCGCAGGCGTATTGGGTGACGATTTAGCCCTTAACGCTCAGCAGGTATCAGGTGTTTCTGCTGAAAGAGAAATCCCAGTGGTATGGGCGGTCGCAAAAGGCTCATTTAAAAATAAGCTGATTTTGGTTCCGGCGGCATTATTGATCAGTGCGTTCATCCCTTGGTTGATCATGCCACTACTCGTGATTGGTGGTCTGTTTCTTTGTTTTGAAGGGGCGGAGAAAATCTTAGAGAAGCTCTTTCCTCATGCTCATCAACATGACGAGAAGGAAGAGGATACGAGTACTGGCGAATCCATAGAGGAATATGAGAAGAGAAAGGTCTCAGGCGCGATTCGTACCGACTTCATATTATCTGCGGAAATCATTGTGATTGCGCTAGGTACCGTAACGGGTACAAGTATCCTTACTCAGATTCTTGTCGTGAGTTTGATAGCCGTTGTGATGACGATTGGTGTTTATGGCTTAGTGGCAGGGATCGTTAAGTTGGATGATTTAGGTTTTTATCTCCAGCGCACATCGAATGGCAGTACCATTAAAACCAGATTGGGTAATGGGTTAGTCGCCTTTGCACCAAAGCTGATGAAGATGCTTGCTGTGGTCGGTACAGCTGCGATGTTCTTGGTTGGTGGCGGTATTGTGGTACACAACGTTCCTGCGATTCATCATTTAATTGAACCGATTATTATGGATTTTAGTGGACATACGATTGCGACAGCGGTGGTTCCGACGCTATTAAACGGTGTGATTGGGGTTTTAGCTGGCTTGATTGTCGTTGCTGTTTGGACTGCGATTGGAAAAATGCGCGGTAAGTAATCGTTCATTATTTCTTATAAGAAGACAGTCTTTCATCGAAACAAAAAAGGGTCACCATAATTATTATGGTGACCCTTTTCGTTAAATAGAGGGCGTTTATTTAACAGCCCAAGCGCTTATCTTACAGACCAAGCAATCGTCTCGCCGCCACGGATTGGCACAACAATGTCTGAACCGAAAGGCATGGTTTCAGCAACATTCCATTCTTCTTTAACAAGAGTGATGGTGTCTGCATTACGTGGCATGCCATAGAAATCCGGACCATTGTGGCTCGCGAACGCTTCTAGGTTCTCTATCTTGCCTTCTAAATCGAATACTTCAGCGTACAGTTCAACCGCAGCGTGTGCTGTGTAAGAACCTGCACAACCACATGCTGACTCTTTAGCACCTTTTGCGTGTGGCGCTGAGTCTGTACCCAAGAAGAACTTCTTGCTACCGCTTGTTGCCGCTTCGATAAGTGCTAACTGGTGTGTGTTGCGCTTAAGGATAGGTAGGCAGTAGAAATGTGGCTTAATGCCGCCAACCAACATGTGGTTGCGGTTATAAAGCAAGTGGTGAGCTGTGATGGTTGCCGCTACGTTCTCGTTAGCGTTCTTAACGAAAGTCGCTGCATCTGCAGTCGTGATGTGCTCTAGAACGATCTTGAGGTTAGGGAAGTCGTTAACAATCGGTGCTAGAACCGTGTCTAGGAACTCTTTTTCACGGTCAAAGATATCAACATCGTGAGCCGTTACTTCACCGTGTACAAGCAGCAACATACCCACTTCTTGCATCGCTTCTAACACGTGGTAAATCTTTTGAGCTGAAGTTACGCCTGAATCCGAGTTTGTCGTCGCGCCAGCAGGGTATAGCTTCGCCGCTACAACAGCGCCAGATTCTTTCGCTTTGCGAATTTCGTCAGGAGTAGTGTTGTCTGTTAGGTAAAGTGCCATTAGAGGCTGGAACTGTTCACTTGGCTGCTCTGCCATGATGCGTTCACGGTAAGCAAGAGCCATTTCGGTATCGGTTACCGGTGGGATGGTGTTTGGCATGATTAACGCTCGACCATTGTAGCGGCTGATATCGCGGACTGTATCTTTTAATACTTCGCCATCGCGTAGATGAACGTGCCAGTCGTCAGGACGAGTAATCGTAAGTTGTGTCATTGAAGGCTCCCACCATTTGAAGTGTTATGTAGTTGGAGCCTAAACTCAGCGAAATCTGTGAAAGCAATCGCTTACGTTTAGGCGACAGGATGATAGTGGAAAAGTACTTTCATTTCATCCTATTTTTAACTCTTCATGGCTAGGAGCTTGTTTTTATGGATATTTTATTCGGTATCTATTTGTTAATAAGGGTTAGCGGGTGGCTACCCACAGACCATGGATCATTCCTGGAACCCAGAAGAAGAAAGTAAGAATGATATTAATCACCAAATCTTTCCCGGCGCCGCGAGCGAAGAACACGCCAACAGGCGGAAGCAGTACACATAAGATGATAATGACGAGTTTGTTCATGATAAATCCTTTTTATTCAATGAAAGTTCAATGCGGTAAACGTGTTCATATTATAGAACGTCTCGAGAGTGTTACTGCATTGCTGCCTTAATGTATCAAGATAGAAAGCTAAACATCTCAAGATACTAGCCTAGTATCAAGTGTTTAATGCCTACCAGTTTATCTATTTATAACCAAATGCTTATAATCAGTATTCCCATCAAGATATACATTTAATCATTTGAAGTTTGGCCGTGATTTTATGACTAGGCATTTCCAAGAGTCAATTTTGCATATTTGCTAAACATATCCAGTTGCAAAAAGATAACATCGCAATCGAATGTAGAATTCGTATGCTACAAGGTTAAATTTTAAAAAGGTCAAACGATATGTTAGATGTGTTGTCAAAGAAGGCTAATTTGTTACAGGTAGCTTTAATCTTGGCTGTTTCAGGTTGTAATGGTGATTCAGGAGTTGGTTCTACTTCGAGCCCAGATAGCCCAGATAGGCCAGCTCAATCGAACGTACTTTACTCCGTTCAAGATACCATGCAGCACACTAAACCTCGTGAAACTTTTTATGTTGATCTCTCCAACAATATGGAAAGTTCTGATGGGACACCTGTTGCTCTGCTGAATGTTGAATCCCTTAATTCTGACTATCATTGCGATGTGGTTTCTAACGACCAAAATGGTTTTTATATTAAAGCAACGCAAGTAAACCTATGTGACTACCGATTTCGTGTTGGATCCTCTGTGTCAAGAATGTCAACAGCGATATCTTATGATGGCTATAGTGAGGCTACAGCTCGAATCGCTATAGCTGAAAACAGTGAACAATTAATACCCATATCATCTGCAACTTCAACTGGAACACCCATTTCGGTGAACGTGAAGGACGAGTTAGCAAATTTGGGGTACGAGGTCGACACGAGTCGCTATACACTTAGTATGACGCTAACTTTGCCTAATAGCGATTCAACGCTTTCATCAGCAGTATCTGATCCCGCGAATAACGTTATAGAGTATACTCCAGGTGCTGGACTTGAATCCGGAGTTGAGAGGGTTTTATATAGCTATAGTGATGGAGTAAATGTTCTTAGTGGTAGCCTGGATATTGCAGTTTCAACAACAGTAAATGGTGCTCCAATAGCTAACTCTACATATATACAGACATTTACCGATCCTGATACCTTAAAAATAGTGTCAGAAGTTCCATACGGGAAAACGGTCACAATTGACGTTTTGAGTCTCATTTCTGATCCTAATGGTGATTCATTACAATTAATTGATGTCTATGCTTACGATGCTGATGTTGCCATTATAGAAGATGCTAACTTAGATGGTAATCTGTTCAATGACACTATTTTCACGTTTACTACTTCTAATTCTGGCTATCACAATATCACTTACGTTGTCTCTGATAACAAAGGAGGCTATGCCACCGGGATAATAAAGTTAAAATCCGAAGACTTATACCCGATAATTGATTTTAATGAAGGCAATGTATATCAATCTGTTACTCCACCTTTAACTATGGAGCAGGCAGAAACTGCGAGTATTGAATTCGAAATAATAGGAACAGGAGATGGCACCAATGCCGTCGATAATGTAACAACCGTAGCGCATTCGAAAGGTGTTGCTGAAGCAATTTGTACTGCAAGAGGTGCTTTTTTACCGAATCAAGTAGATTTGCAAGAGCTTTATGCTTGGAAGCCTGATGGTCAAATATTTACAGACTATAGATATCCAAATGACAAACCGTATTGGACTAGTGACCAGGTTGATGAAACTACCACAACACTAGTCAATCTATTTGATGGTTCAGTCACTGCTAGTAATAATGAAGAGGTAAATTATGTTCTTTGTACTAATACTTATTATATCCCAGAAATCACCCCAGTATCTATCAGTTTAAATGGTGTGACTTCGATTCAACGTGACTTAGAGCTAGATAAACATGAATTATATCAGGCGACTATAACTAACTCAATTGGCCAAATGGAACAAGTTCCAGCCGAATATGTCAATTGGACAGTAACTGAGTTGAACGTTAGTACCTTTGATGAACATACAGGTATCTTGACAGCGTATTCTACCGCAAATACTGAACCTCAATTTAATGTTAATATTGAAGCTTGCTATGACTCATTTTGTGATAACTTGAACGTTACTTTACTCGCACCTTTGGGTATAACTTCATATGAAGGAAGTGAATTTCTTCCGTTGTTAACGAGAGAACAAGTACTCCGCTATAGTGATAATAATACTTCGATTTTTGCTCCGAATGATACTGCCGATTATACGTATTCGTTACTCAACAGTTATGGGTATAACGCAGATGACGCGAACTTTATAGAGTCTGGATATGATAGCAGCCAGACTCAATATTACTGCTCATCAATAAACTTCGATGGTGGTGGGTGGAAAGAATTTGACTCGTCAACTATTGCACTTCGGTTTGCTAGCGCTTGGAATGCAGACCCTGCATATAAAGCCATACCTGCAGGTCGTATATATTCACATTCCGGTTACCTAGATGAGTTTTGGTTCCGAGGAAATGGTTTGCTCTATAAGTTTTACATTAATAATTACGTGGAACCAACCAGTGAAAACGGTGGTATCACGTATTATAGAGGTCCTGAAGATACTCCTGAGGCCGACTTTAATTACTTTGGTAGCCAAGTACACGTTTTTTTATCATGCTATAGATGATAGTTATGAGTCTGTCTCCTTTTAAAGTAGGTTGAAAATCTTTAGTAAGCCAGTAGCGATGTTACTGGCATTTTTAATGCGAATTATTTACGTGTTATTGTCATGTTGATATTTATTAATTAATAACCGCAAGGTAAATTCTCCGTCTCACTCTATTTCCCCAACTAAAGACATCACTTGTAAATTAAACGCTAGATTATAATAACTTAGGTTACGATTTAGGTAGTTTAACTTGTGATGGTCATAATTAATATTATATAAAGCAATATAATAAAATAGTTATGATGCTCATTTTTATAACTCAGATAGTCACCAGCGTTACCCCTTCTCATATCCAATTGAAACACCTTTCTCAAAGTTTGATAATGGTTATTATGATATCCAATTTAGTGTAACTGAAAGTATTTATTGTACAGATCTTATTCCCTAGATAAATGAACTAGTCGGCGATATATCGACTAGGCATATTTAACTATAAATAATTCCAACGTGCTAACCTAAAACGTAGTTATTTTAATATTATATGCCTGCTGTTTAGCAAGAGGCTAACGCAATGCTTATATTATATTAAAGGAAATAAAATGAAAAAATTAACACTCATTACATTATTGTCTGCAATTACTGTTGTTCCGGCTTTTGCTGCACCTGGCGATACCTCTACTGGTTCTGCAGTATTCAGCGGCTTTGTTCCTGGTTTTGTATCCAACGGTGACATCATTGTTACTGGTGCGGGCGGTAGTGAAGACTCTGCTTCTTTTGTTGGTACGTTACAGGTGAACGCTGACGGTACGTTCGCAACGACTAAACCAGTTGTTTTGGAAGCGCATGACTACACGGGGGCTGTGCTTGGGGCTTTAACTCCAGCTAACTGGACGGTATCACAAGTAAATGTGCTTCCAGCTTCAATGGGTGAAGTACAGCCTAACATTGTCGTTGGCGATAACCTTTCAGCGACGGAACTTACTGCAGCTGACTACTTAGCTTCAACTCAACTTTCAGCAGGCGATACGATTCAACTGTATGTTGCTAACGATACAGCACACTCAACTCCAGATGATATTGCTGGTTCAGAAGTTATCGTTAACGTTGATATGATTGCAACTTTGCCATAAGAAAAAATCTCATTATTTGATAGGCACTTAATTAATTAAGTGCCTTGTTTTTCGAGGCTGATGAAAATGAATATCTATATAAATTATTTCTTTCTATTATTGCTTGTTATTTTTAGTTTCAATAGCTTTGGCTATGAAAGCTATTCATTTCCAGTAAATACACAAATAAATAGAGCGAATTTGTATGACTATTCTATAAGTGTAGATTTATCTGATGAGTTTATTGCACTGAAGTATGATAGTGAGAACGAAACCTTTCTAAATGGGCGTTTTTATTCTTATATTAGAACTAATATACCAACAAGCACTGGGGATTCGTTTGAATACAGTTATAACATATCAGAGTTCACTTCTAAATGTGTTCTCAACGATAGCGGTGAGACTATGTATGATGATTTTGTCGATCTCTATATCGATAGAAAACATTACTCTGATATTTTAGATATACCAAACTTTGAATTTAATAATATTAAAAATACTGAATATGAAAACTCTACCAATGAATTTGAATTAGTGACAAATAAAAATATACCGAGTGATGAGCCATTAGATTGCAATGGTCGTATTACGTTCAATGTGGAGCTTCAACTATAATGTTTATTAGACTTTGGTTTGGTTTAAACTTAATTATCATATTTTTCTTGGCCATAATATATAGTTCAAAATCCGTCGCAAATATTCCAGATGGATTTGAAGATATGTTTGAAGAGAAGTTGATAAGAATGCCACTAATTCTCTCGGCTGATAACAACAAATTATTCTATTCGGAAGCTTTCATCTCGGGTGATGAAGTAAGAATTCCCACTTCACAAAAACAACTTGTAGCACAAGCATTGGCGAATGAACTTGGTATTGAGAAAGATGTTAGCGATGCGATGGCAACAACACTGGTAAATGGGGTTGAATCGAGCCTAGATTGTAAAGGTTATCGAAGTGAATGTGGTCTACTACCTGATTTATATGATTTTGTTTATGTGCCAGATAGCCAATCATTGATTATTCATGTTAACTCACAATTCTTAACTGAGATAATAGAAGAGTCAGAAATAAAATTTGTAAAAGAAGAGATCGATCAAAACGCGATCATTATGTCACATGGTTTGAATCTATCTGGTTCTTATAGCGACAACACTGATTATACATCGTCTTATTCTTATCAACATGAAAATTATGCAGGTTTTGGCAAGTATGGCTATTTGCATAATGATCTAAACTTTAGTGATGTCAATGGTTTCAGTTCGGATGACTCATCGTATAACTATGTTGGTGGTAATACTCGTTTCTCTGTCGGGTATAAATACCAAGAACGCTCTTGGAATAGTACTCAGTTTTTAGAAAATGGCAGCAAAACTTCTGGTTACATGTTGTCGATTGGATCGACGAGAGAGCTAGTAAAAAAATCATCTTCTAATTCTAGACGAGTATATTTGAACATTTCAAGAGCTGGTCGACTAGAAATTAATGATGATAGAGGCCGTGTTCTATTAAGTCGTAATGTGGATGCAGGGCAAGAATACTTTGACTATAACGAGCTACCATTTGGTACTTATACTGCGACAATTCGAATATTTGATGGCAGTGAAGAGTTTTACACAGAAGATAGGTTGATAGTCAATACAAGCTCTTCGTCGATTAAAACCGGCGAACTAGATTATCATATTACAGCCGGTTATTTATCAAGAGACCTGACGAATACGGGACTAGAGGACGATTTTGACCAGAAATCCATCAACTTTGCTTATGATAATTATGAAAGTCCAATGTTCACCAATGGGAAATTGAGCTATCAAGTTACGGATTTTTTTGCACTGGGTGTAGGTTCGTTTATTACAGGGGAAGATAATTATAATTATGTTGGTGGTCACTTATCTTTAGGGGAAGTGTCCAGAATATCGGCAGTAACAGGATTATTTGACGATGGATCTAGTTTTTATAATTTTGATGTGGGGATTTATAACTTAAGTGTATCTTACACAAAATTTGATAGTGAAAATGATAATAGTATTGGAGATATTAGTTTGTCTCAACTTTTATTCAGTAACTCGAACTATACGTCATTATCAGTAAATTACAACAAGTACTTAACGAGAAATATATCATCATATATATCGGGTATATTAACAAAAAACCAATATAAAGATTTTAGTAATGGTTATAATAATGAATCAGAAAGTTGGTCTGCAAGAAGTGGCGTGCAGATATCATCATTACCACTTGACTCAAAGGTGAACTTAGAGTTATCAGCAAGTGAATCGAGCGATATAAATTATGGTGTTATGGCCTCAATAATTATTCCAATAGGCCAGGAAAACACATACACACATAGTACACAAGCACAAATAGATGATAGTGGTGATGTTGCGCTATCGCATAGAGATACAGTCTCAAGTAGTCTAATTAACAGAAACAATCTAAATGTATCAAGCTCTGCGGGACTTTATTATCAAGATTCTACTGAAGACCAAAGCAGTGCCGATTTATCATTGTCTGCAAATTATAAGAATAAACATATTGACTCAAACTCTTATGCCTATATCAATTCAAGTAGTAATACAAGTGTTTCTGCATATATTGGTACAAGTAATATCGTAACTTCTCAAGGAATAGAGTTTACGAGTGAAAAGTCATCTTCTTATTTTATTTCGAATAATGATACAGGGGAACTGTCTTCGGATGGAAAATTCTTGGCGGTAGTTAACTCCGAGCAGAATGGAAAACAAAGCAATGCTTATGTTAGTGGAGATGCTTTGACGGTATATCCATTAAAAGAGTTCTATGAATATGAATTCAAGCTTGATACGGAAGCCTCTGATTTTTACAACAATGGTGAGTCTTATACGTCGGCTACTAGTTATCCAGGAACTGTTATCCGTTTGGATACGTCGTTGTCTGAGTTGAAATCATTTATATCGACGTTTAGTGATATAAATGGAAATCCAATAGACGGAGTTGAATGTATCGGTGGAGGTTGTGTTTCTACTGACAAGCTTGTTGAAGGTGTGTATCAATTTAAGGTGAAAGATAAACAACCTTACAAAATTATATCTAAGGAAAACCAATGTGTAATACCGGAGTTATCATCGGTTAATAATTTGAATTTAGGTAATAACTTCTGTATGCCATCATTCGAAGAAAATAGTGAAGGTTATCAGATAGCCCTAGTTGATGGTGTTTATTATTACTACTTAGGGCAATACAAGGATAGTAATATTGTATTGAACTATCAGAACAAACTGAACAACTCAGGTGTTGAAATTATAAACAAAAAGCTTGGCGGTTATTTGTATATATTCGCTAAGTCTCCTGAGCAACTAACTACGGCAAACAAACTGTATGTTGATGAACTCATTAATTATGCAGTTCATATGGAGATGACGCCATATGCTTATAACTAACATAGAGAAAATTATGCAACGTGTAATATTTACTTCGATTCTATTAATGACGACCTCTTTTAGCCATGCATTTAGCATAGATAAAATGCTTCTTATAGCTGGAGAAGATGGTAATGAAGTTTTTACTCTGACTAGTTCGAAAACTGAACCTGAATATATAAAAGGTAACGTTAGCCAAGTAAAGGTTGAAAACGGAGAGTTAGAAAAGGTAGAGCTAACAAAAGATAATTTACCTTTATGGGATCTTGCGCTATTACCCAATAAACTGATATTAAATCCGGGGGAAAGACGTCGTGTATCAGTAAAGAATTTATGTCAGGTTAATTGTGATGATTTAGAGAAGGACAAAGTTTATCAAGTGACTTTCATGCCTAGCGTTATCGATGGAGATAAAAAAGAAAGTATAATTGGTATTAATTATGGTTATGCTCCTTATTATATTGTACCTGCAAAAAATACTAATGTTGACTACAAAGTTAAATATAACGGTTCAGAAGTTTATGTGGAAAATAATGGTAACACATTTTTCTACATACAGTTTGATAACTGTAAACCGAATTCTGTTAGTAACAAATGTAAACAAACTAATACAATACTATCTGGTCGAAAGAAAACCATAAAATTAGCAGAAGGCCTGCAAAATGTCGATTCGTTATCCGTTAAGGTAGCCAACCATGATTACAGTTATAACAAAAATATCACTATTAAAAAGAAATAGCCTAATTAGTATAGCGCTATTATTCACGGCTTTAGATAGTAGCCATGCTGCAGATGTATACGGAACGATTACAGCAAACAACTCTGTGGTTTGGAACAATGCGGCGCCAAATAGTTATTTCGGTAGTGAAGCTATATCTCCATCTGCATGGACGATAGCGCAAGAGCAACCAACGACAGAGTGGTATCCCGCAACGATGGATAACCAACCCGTTAATAACGTTAGCTTTGTTAATCATTCTACAGGCGAAAGTTTTAACACCAGCCTGGAGTTGTTAGGCGTTGAGTACAATTTGGGTAGCTCGGCTAGTTATTTCACATCAAAAGACTACGGGTCAAATGTGGGAATGGGAGTTGCCAATGAGTGTGCAGCTACAAATATAAGTGGTTCGAGTGCGAAAGTGGGCCAAGAGTCGACTTTGTGTGTGTCGCGAATGGGTTACACAGCAACAAGCCGAATAGAGCCTTTTAAGTTTTATCGACCTGCTTTCGCTTTGCCTAATATCAGTAATGATGTGTTCGCAGCCCCTGTTGGATCTGGAACTTTTACGGCATCAATTAACCTTTCACCCACTTACTTTTTTACAAGTCAAACCGGTACGATGACTTATACCAGAGTGCCGGAGACGTTAATTATCACGATTGATTATCAAGCTGCGATCCTTGAATCATTAACGGTACTTGGAGACGGGAATATTGAACCCCAGTATGATACTGCAACAAAAAGGATCTCTGGTACAACGAGGTATGATGTTAGCTTGTTAGGGACTTTACCTACAGGCGTTATTATGACATTTAGCCCTACGTCAGGTGACTATGAGCTTACAAATATTGATAACTCGCTAGAAAAGATACCCTACACAATCACGTGTGCCATTGGCTGCAAAAGCCCTGACAAGGTGATTGTCCAAGACGGAGTACTTAATACCGCATCTTTTCCTGATTCAGAAGTGATTACAGTGAATGGAGAAGGTAGTAACAAAGTTGATGTAGCATACGATGTTAGTTTTGATGTCGATGGAAATGCACTCAGTTCAGGTAATTACCAAGGGTCGTTTAATGTTGTTTATGAGGTGAACCTGTGAACCGACTAATTAATAATATTTTTTTTATGTTTCTAGTACTAACCAGCGGTGCAGCGGTTGCTGAGAAGCCAACTGCTCATATTTTGGGGGTAGGGGCAAACTATGGCTATAATTTTGATGGAGATATGTTTGAGAATTCTCAATCTATTTATTTTCTCTACCAATATAACCGACTTCAATTGAATCTAGGTATCAAACATTATAAATTATTAGATGATTCTGAGTACATACCTGATTTAGGTTTGCTTTATAGTATACATGATGGAGAAGAAATTGATTTAAAGGTTGGAGTCGGATTTGAAGATAAATATCCAACAATAGAGTACCTTGCTGAGTATGCTTTGAATGAATATTTCGGTGCGAGTATCGCACTTAATCAAACGTTGAATGATGATTTTGGGCAAAATCAACGAGAAGCCGTGGTTGGATTATCTTATTATTTCAATGACAGTAAGCGTAAGATTGAGTCTGACCAAGTTGAACCTCGCCCTTCGTCACTTGAAATTACGAAAGCTCCGGATTGCACATCTGACCCAACTGATACGGACTGTGACTTCGATACTATGTCTAACAGTATATCCGAAGTTGCTGTTAAGCCGACATTACCTTATGTCGTACAAGAAGGTGATTGGTTATATGAACTACGTAGAAAGTTCGGCTTCGATTTAGAAGAGATCATTGAGAGTAATGATATTGAAAATCCTGATTTGATCATTCCTGGCCAAGTATTAGAATAAGCTCTTACCGGTAACCTGATCAATATTAAAGTATTACTAGACCTATTTCTTATAAGGTATGGTGATGCTTTTTTTTTGCACTCGATTAAATCTGTCTAACTATTCATCTATGATCTTACATAGCTTACGTTGATGTGAATAATCAAGTGTTGCCAAGAATCATGGTTTACATACCAGATCTTAGGTTCAGGTATTAAATATTACGAAGTTAGATAAAATTTAATTCTCTTAATGTAAAACCATTAAACTACTATGAAGACTTGCAAGATATGTATTAGCGTTTTACTCTTCGGTCTCTCCCTAAGGTTTAACTGCCATCAAATCGCTAACCAGTGCATAATATGCATAAGTCTGGTGAATTGATGTGGCCGTATCCATGCTATATAATGATCGTTATGAATGGACTTTTCTGAACAAATTAATGTTTACAAATCTAACATCACGGATGCAAGAGTGGCTGGTAGGCATTGGACTTCTTTTTTTCTGCGAATAAGCTAAACTCTCATATGTAACCAATTGCATTTGAGGTGTTTATGAAGTCGTTTGTCAATATTAAGGTCGTTTTATGTTCGTTTTTATTTTTTGCAACCTCAGCGATTGCTTCTATTAGTGCTGATGATGTCACGTTTTCAGGCCGAGTCGATGGAGATATACGAGCAATTTATTCTGACAAAAGTCTAACGAATGTGGATGGCATGCAAAACACGAAAGCTGTAAGAGGCATGACTCAGAGCAGTTATGTAACATTACTAAACAATGAAGTAGATGATGTAATTGTTCGCGAGGTTGACATGTAGTCAAGCGAACATAGCATATTAGATTCTAACTTTTTACCATATGCTTTAATACTCAATCGCTTAATTACATAGTATATAGATTGTACTGATAATTTAAGTGGGAAAATAATGAGGTATATTGGTTCAATAATATCGAATACGAATGTCAAAACTGTAGAGTTGTGTTTTGAAAGATTGAAGCAAGCAGGAGTTTATCCATCTTTCGATGGATTGGTACTCCTGTTAATGTGCGCGGAAAGAGACCGCTTAGCAACACTGAGAGCTAATTGAGCATGGGTTTGAACAGGTTTGACAGCCTGTAAGCAAGTTCAAGAACTCGGGTTGAGTAAATAGCTGGCTTGTTTTTATGTGCATTAAAGCTTTAGAATAATAGTGTTTACCAATTTTGATTGCACCGTTGGTTGATTTTTTCTCGTACGAAACAACAGAAAATCCCATTTTTTCGAGTACTTCTGCTGAGCTCTTTATAGCAACTGTTGTGTAGTAGTCGGTAATGTTAGCGTGTTTTGCTAGAAACCTGAATTCTCTATTTAATTGTAGACGAAAAGGTCGCTCGTACAGCGAATGCTGGCTCACCGCAAAATAAGCTAATTTTCGGCTTTTATTATAAGGAACGGTTTTTCTTAAATCTATTTCATTAATCGACTTTTGAGAAAGTGTTTCAATTTCGGAGATCATACCTTCAGTCGTGAATATAGTGCCTATGTTATGTCCTAATAGCTCCCCTGTGACGCTGTCGACATATTTATAGGCAATGAAATGTTTTTCATTGCAATAGTTTAAAAAATCGATTTTATAGAGTCCATGCTTAATATTCTCATCAGAGGTTTTCTCATGAAAAACAAGTACAGAATTTACAATCTCACTATCATTAGAATTTCCAATCGGATATTCACAAACAGGATTGTGTTCGATCATCGATGTTGACTGATAATTTGCTCTGGCGATCAAATTATTTAAACTACGGTATTTCTCTTCCATCAGAGAGTCGAATTGATCAACTCTATTTTTAGAACTAGGGTCTTGATGTAGTAAATGACTAACTTTAGATAGATAAGGCTCAAGATCGTTGGTAAATTCTCGCAAAACACGAATACTACGGCTAAGAGTTGGTTTAGTTTTTCCTCTTTCCCATCGACTAAGTGTAACTGTGTCAATGTTCGATAGATCTCCTCCGAGTAAGTTGAGCTTTGTAGCTGCTTGACTTTGTGTTAGTTCATTCGCGATTCGATATTTTTTTAAGTATTCGCCAAACACAGTAGTTTTCTCCAATCTTTTGCATAAGGCGAAGTATTATTATGTGTAGAAACTTAAGATGGTAGGCATCTTAATTTAAAGGCTGTTTGGCTATGCCTAATGATTTTTGATTGAGTATTGGTTATCCCACTGGGTTGTTTTTATGAGGGTTATTATTTCGGGTTGAGAAAGAAGTGTCGCTGTATCAATTTCGTATAAGCAATGTTCGAATGAGCGGTTGCCTAATTTAAAACCTCCTTTTTCTGACTCAATATCAAATGCTATTTTCTTAAATCCAAGTTGCTCTAAAATTTGTCCGATTTCAGACCATGCACTAAAGAAATAATAACGTTGAACATTTGAATAGTGAATTAGGTTTATAAATTGAGAAACTAACATACATCGAAATATCTGGAAATTAGAAGAGTAACGATTATAATTACAAACCGATAACTTAGTCGAATTTTTATAACTGACAGATTTTGTCAGGTCGATATCAATGATTTTTGAATGAGTAACTTTGTCAAAATAGTCACTTTCGAATATAAAACTAATTGAGTGACCTACCAACTGCCCGCTTTCTGTTATAAATCTTTTTAAAATAGCTCGTTTGTTTTGTTGGTAGTCATATAGATTAATGTCGAAAAAACCCTTCGGTGTATGGATGGCTGTTTCGTAAAAGATTTTAAGGCTAGATAGTATCTTGTCATCATCTTTCAAAAGAAGTGGCATCTCAGTAATTAAAGTTGATTGTGGCTCTTGTGGCTCTTCATAACTTAATGATGAAAGCTTCGTTACCCTGTTATTAAAACGAAGTTGTTCAATCTCGTCTAGTAGCTTTGTTTCGTTTGGATTCGGTATTAATTCATAAAAGTCACTCAGGTCAACCTGTAAACAACGCAAGATTCTTAGGCATTTTGCAAGTGTTGGTTTGGTTTTTCCTCGTTCCCAACGACTGAGAGTTACCACGTCTACAGAGCGAAACTCTTCATTTGCAAGGTTTAACTTAACAGCAAGCTCACTCTGAGTAAGACCTAGTGAGACTCTCAATTCCTTTAAATAGTCACCAAACATACATTATCCCTAAGCGTAATTTGATCTAATTGAAGTATAGTCATCTATGATAGTTTATGGCGTTTTTAATAACCTATCTAAAAGTAACAGACTCGAGATTACCGTTTTGAAACGGCATTGTGTATTTGTACAGGAGTTCGTTTAACTACTTATGCAGTTTGTCTTCACGGTTAAGAAGTAGGCATGTAAAGCTACATATGATTTGTTCATGCTAATCCTTGCTAGTTATTGATCTGTAGTATGGATTAATCACAAAAAGAGGTTTGTTTATGAATACGAATATGTTGTCTGAAAATTTACAAGCCGAAGCACTTATTGACGATGTTAATCAGGGATTGTTTTATCCTGTTTTTCAACCGATAACTAATGGCAATGGAACTGTCGGTGCTGAGGTTTTGTTACGTTGGGAAAAAGGGCACGATGTTGAATCGTCAATTCGCTGTCTGTTAGACTCTAAGAAGATTGCATGGTTTACTCAAATATTCTTGTTAAGAGTGTCCGAGGAATTATTGTCTCAGAAGAAAATGATTGATTTTCTGACTATTAATATCTCCCCTGATCACGTTTTAAGTTTCACTTTTCTACGTGATATTTCCCCAATTTGGCAAGCATGTAATAAGTTGGGTATAACCTTATGGATTGAGCTTACTGAGAATGAACAATACCCGGTTGGCATTGACGAGAAAAGGATGATGTCCCAGTTTGGAGTATGTCGTGGTCTTGGAATTAAAATCGCGATAGACGACTATGGCAGTGGTTATAACACTGGTGAAGCACTGATTAGGGTTGTTAAACCGAACATAGTGAAAATAGATCGGTCGTTAATGAGAAACCGGAGTGATAATTCGACCTTTTGGGAGCGTCTTAGATTTTTAGCTCGGAAGTATCAGATTGAATTGTTATCTGAAGGTATAGAAAACCATGAAGATTTACGTTTTGCACAATCGCAGGGCATAGATTATTTTCAGGGCTATCACTTAGGCAAACCTGGCTCATTGAGTCAATTGTCGAAACAAGGTGCAGCATATTGCTGATCTACTTAAAAATAGCGTGAATAAATTCGGGTTACTTTTAGTGTGTAAAGCATCATCGTTAGTTTCAAGAGTTTTAGGTTTGCCGGAACATAATGCCATTCTATTAGTTTAATCATGCCTACTTAGTATCAAGTGTTTAATGCCTGCCAGTTTATCTATTTATAACCATTTGTTAGCATTGGGACAAACAACAAAACATTGGAATCGTTATGTCGCAGTCACCTTTGGATCAAAAGGCTTTGGAGCAAGAGCTTTCAGGTCAACAGCCCTCCTTATCTCAAATTAATGTGTTTCCGGCTAAATCAGTAGGTGGGATTGCACTCTCTTCTGCTTGGGTCGAAAAACAGGGCCTTACCTTCGACAGACGTTTTATGTTGGCCTTGGCTGACGGCTCAATGGTGACGGCGCGTAAGTACCCTAAAATGGTCAAGGTGTCTTCTAGCTTGCAGCCAGACGGTTTGATTTTTACTTACGAAGGCAAAGAACCGCTGCGCCTAAAATATGCAAACTTCAAGATGCAAGAAGCGCCTGCAACAGTGTGGAAAGATAGCTTCACTGCGTATACCACCAACGACGAGGCGGATGATTGGTTTAGCGATGTGCTTGGTGTTCGCGTAGAACTTCTGTTCTGTGGTGAGCAATCTAATCGTGTTCGAGAAAAGCTTGGTCAGAATGTCAGTTTCGCCGATGGTTACCCGATGTTAATCATCAGCCAAGCTTCGCTTGATGAGTTGAATCGCCGTAGTCCTGAAACGCATTCCATGGATCAGTTCCGCACCAATTTTGTCGTCTCAAACACTGAAGCGTTTGCTGAAGATGGTTGGAAGCGCATTCGAATTGGTGAGGTTGAATTCGAAGCGGTGAAGCCTTGTGAGCGCTGTATCCTAACGACAGTCGATGTTGAGAGCGGCGAATTCAGAGCAACAAAAGAGCCACTCAATACCTTTTCTACGTTCAGAGCCAATGAACGTGGTGGCGTTTTCTTTGGTCAGAACCTTGTGGCGAAAAATGAAGGTCTGGTGAAAGCGGGTGACGTTGTTGAGGTACTTGAAACCAAAGAGAAAGAACACTACGAAGACTCTTGGGTCGAGTCACTGCACTTAACTTGCGTCGAGCGTGAAGAGATCGCTCGCGACTTCACAACCTTTTGGCTAGAGCCAGCGAAAGAGAACAATTTATTACCAAGCTATCAGCCGGGGCAGCATCTACCGATTGAAATGGTGATTAATGGCGAGAAAGTGTCTCGTCGTTACACGTTATCTTCTAGCCCTTCACGCGCAGGTCGTTTGGCGATTTCCGTGAAGCGAGTGGACGATGGTCAAATCTCAAACTGGCTCAATGATCACTTCCAAGTCGGTGACACGCTAGTTGCTCAGAATCCAGATGGCGCATTCTACTTAGAAGATAACCCAACACATCCATTACTGCTGTTATCAGCGGGAAGCGGCATCACCCCTATGTTGTCGATGCTTCGTTACTTAGCCGACCATGGTCAGATTGATGATGTGGTGTTCTATCACCAATGCAGCAGTGAAGAAGATATCCCTTATCAAGCTGAGATTGATAAGATCGCTCGCGAACATGCTGGTCTAAGTGTGATTTATTCACTAAGCCAACCAACGAAAGAGTGGGATGGTTTGTCAGGTCGTTTGAGTGTGTCTCATGTCGCCAAAATTGAGGACCTTCATAAGCGCCAAGCATTCGTGTGTGGCCCTGACGGCTTTATGGATAATGCCAAGAAATTGCTGATTCAAATGGGGCTGAATCCTCAGCATTATCATCAAGAAGCGTTTGGTGTTGCTCAATCAACGGAAGAAGCGGTGAAGCAACTGCAGTTGAGCGTTAACGGCTACCTGTTCGAAGGCAACAACCAATCAACACTACTAGAGCAAGCTGAGTCGGCAGGTGTGTCTATCGCATCAAGCTGTCGCGCGGGTTTCTGTGGTGCTTGTAAAGTGACCCTTGAGTCTGGGCAAGTTCATCAACCTGATGTACCGGCGTTGCAAGAGCATGAACGCAACATGGGGCAAATACTGGCGTGTTGCAGTGTGCCTCAAACTGATATCGAAGTTGTAGACTAACTCGGTAGGTCGGAAGGCCAGAAAGAAAAGCACATTGAATAGAAAAGGCCGGAAGTTCACTGAAATGAACTTCCGGCCTTTTTGATTCTAAGATTAATTCAAACAATTAATCGTAGATCGTTGGGATCGGTTGACGCTTGTGCTGTGTTGCTTTGTAGATGCCTACTAAGCGGTCTGACACGTCTTGAGGGACTTCTTTACCTTCAAGGAAATCATCGATTTGGTCGTAAGAAAGGTTCAATGCTGCTTCGTCGGCTTTCTGTGGATCAAGCTCTTCTAGGTCGGCAGTAGGCACTTTCTTAACCAATAGCTCTGGCGCACCTAGCGTTGCTGCAAGTTCACGAACTTGACGCTTGTTCAGGCCAAACAAAGGCGCTAAATCACATGCACCGTCACCGTGTTTGGTGTAGAAGCCAGTGATGTTTTCTGCTGAGTGGTCAGTACCAATCACAAGACCACCAACGTAACCCGCAATTTCGTATTGCGCGATCATGCGAGCGCGAGCTTTCACATTACCTTTAACAAAGTCGATTTTTGCTGAGTCTGTTGGTAGTAAACCTGTACCTTCAAGTGCAACGTGAGATGCTGCGTGAAGCCCATCAACACCCGCTTTGATGTTTACAGAAACAGATTGAGAAGGCTGGATGAAAGAGAGAGCAAGTTGTGCTTCATCTTCATCTTTTTGTTCGCCGTAAGGTAGGCGAACCGCAATGAATTGGTAGTCGTTGCTGCCAGAGTTTTCATTCAGGCTATCCACGGCCATCTGTGCCAAGCGGCCACAGGTCGTTGAGTCTACACCGCCACTGATACCAAGGATCAGAGACTTGCAGCCTGACTGCTGAAGTTTCGTTTTAATAAAGTCCACACGACGAGTCACTTCGAAGTGAGGGTCAATTGAAGGTAGTACGCGCATTTCGTCACGAATTAACTGTTCCATTCGTATTCCTTTCCTGCAAGCAAATTAAAAATCTAGTGTTATCATACCTAAATCATCCGATTTAAAAACCTCTTTGCACAAGCTTAGAAAGAGAAGGCAGTAATAAACAATGGAAAAAATAGCCATTTTCGGTAGTGCGTTTAATCCACCGAGCCTAGGGCATAAAAGTGTGATTGATTCGTTGGCTCACTTTGACAAAATTCTACTCGTTCCAAGTATTGCCCATGCTTGGGGAAAAGAGATGCTAGACTTTGATACGAGATGTCAGTTAGTTAATGCATTTATCAGTGATCTTTCACTGGATCAAGTTGAGCTTTCGTTGATCGAAAAGAGCTTATTTACACCCGGCGAAAGCGTGACGACTTTTGCTGTACTCAGTGAACTGCAAAAGTTACATCGTGACGCTGAACTGACGTTTGTTATTGGCCCAGATAACTTCTTTAAGTTCTCATCTTTCTATAAATCAGATGAGATTACCGAGCAGTGGTCTGTAATGGCTTGCCCTGAAAAAGTGAAAATTCGCAGCACAGACATACGTAATGCACTGATAAGTGGAAGCGATGTTGCAAAACTGAGTACAAAGTCAGTTACAAAGATGTTGCAAGATAGTGGACTGTATCAGATAATGTGAGTTCACTAATCAAGAGGTCAGAGGACTATGCTAAAGAGCGCGATACCAGCGACGTTGATCATGGCAGCATGTAGTATGCCTGCGTATGCTGAGTGTGATTTTTTTAGCTTAGATTCAATCATGCTGACTTCTGATGAAGATGACAATTGTCTAGATTTCTCGACCAGCATTGAGTCTTTTGGCCAACGTATGATGGAAATCAGTGGGCTGAGCGATGATGAACCGGAAAGCACACCGGACTATTGGTCTGACTGGGTTCTTCAAACCAAAGACTCGCCATTGCTGACACAAAGCATTGAGTCAAACTATGTTGGCTTGGGTATGTGGTTTCCAGAAGACCTTGAAGATGAGCAGTATGATATGTCGACTGAAGAGTGGTTGATGAATCATGGTCTTCAACTCAGCATCGGTTTTGGCGAGAAAGTCGAAGGGCAGCCGCGTATGCGCTTTGATTATCGTTGGCACGACTCACGTGACGCCGACCTAATGATGCAGGTTGAGTTGCCATTTTAGACAGGCAGATACACAGATAGATTGCTATCTACGTCTAAATAGTAAGAATTAAAAAAGCCGCAAAAACTCAGTTTTTGCGGCTTTTTAGTATCTGGCTTGCGAGTTTTAATACCAGCACTCACTTTCCGGCAAGCTATAAATCTTCACCAAAAACAAGCATACACAGTTGCTCGAACTCTTCTTCTTTACCTGAGAACAGATCATCAATCACAAGTGAACGTTTTTGACCTGACTGCATGCGCTTCTTCGCTTCTCGCATCACCATCACCAGAGTGTGCTCTTGTGGCAGGTTTGAATCATCAATGTTCCATTGATTGAATCGCTGAGAAAGAGCACTTTCGCAAAGCAGGGGTTTAAACGACAACACTTCTTGCTTCAATACAGAAAGCATATCTTTAAACGCTTGTTCCGTATTATTGGCATTAGAAGCGCGAGCTTTGGTTTGTTCTAGCTTTTCTAGTAGTGCCGAAGAGAGGTTCGTTTGCGTGATGTAACCCGCTTGTCTTGGGAATGAATCCGTCAAACGAACAGAAAAATCGACACGGTTAACCTGAGTGTTTGGAAAGTAGGTCAGTGACGTTAGGCAGTCGTATGGAATCCAGACGCTTTGTCCTGGTTCAACGGCATACTCTTGTTTGCCTAACTTAATCAAAACCAAGCCACTTTGAACCGATACAAGGCTATGTTTAAGTACTTTCTTGCGTGGTGTGATCACCAAGTGTGAAAAGTAAGCCGATGTATATTCAATAGCGAAGTTCATAGATAGTACCTTAATTTTGGGGCGTCAAGATTACCGTTAATCTTAAAGAATGCCAACAATAACAGGGGATTTTCAATGTTTCTGGTCTGACCTTGTCAAAAGTATGGGCTCTGTAGCTGCGAGAAGTCAAAACAACGCGTAGAATGAGCCAGCTTTTTATTATATGAATTAAAAAATGACCTCTCCAACCGATCCATATGTTGATATTCGCCCTTACGGCGATGATGAAATTCCAGCGGCACTAAACCGTCTTATTAATGATGAAGAATTTATCAGTGCAATCTTGCACTACCGTTTTTCAAACCATGCGTCTTGGTTCAAAGCATTAATGAGCCCGATTTTGCGTGTGTACTTAAAAATGAAATGGAGCAAGCTGACTAGCGTTGAATCCATTCAGATTGAAGTGAAAAAGTACTTACGCGACACGTTAGCGAAAACCACTAGCGGTGTGACGTACACTGGTATCGAGTCACTGGATGCGAACCAAGCTTATCTGTTTGTATCAAACCATCGTGACATTGCTATGGATCCTGCGTTGGTAAATTACGCTCTGCATCAAAATAATCATCAGACTTGTCGTATCGCTATCGGAGACAACCTGTTGAAAAAGCCATGTGCGACTGAATTGATGCGTTTAAATAAGAGCTTCATCGTAAAGCGTTCTTTGAAAGGACCGCGTGAGATGATGAAAGCGCTAGGGCAGTTGTCTTCTTACATTAAGCACTCTCTAGAAACGGGCAACTCAATCTGGATCGCTCAAAAGGAAGGTCGTGCGAAAGACGGTAACGATTTTACTGAGCCAGCAATTTTGAAAATGTTCCACGTTGAAGGACGTAAGCAAAAAATTGCTTTCCCTGAATACGTGAAGTCATTGAAGATTGTTCCTGTGGCTATTTCTTACGAGAACGACCCATGTGACACGGCTAAAGCGATAGAGCTTTTCGAAAAAGACGTAAACGGCAGTTACGAAAAGGGTGAGTTTGAAGATATCGAAAGTATCATTCAAGGCATCATCGGTAATAAAGGACGCGTTCACGTTGGCTTCGGTCAGGTTATCGACCAAGATTTTGATACCCCTGAAGCGCTTGCTGAAGAGATCGATCGTCAGATCCACGATAACTACAAACTGTTCCCAGTAAACTTGCTGGCAGCAGAAAAAGAAGATGAGTCGATTACAGCGGCCGTTAAACAAGAGTTTGAAGCTAAACTGTCGAGCCTGCCACAAGGTGCGCGTCAGTACTTGATCGATAGCTACGCCAACCCAGTGAAGAACATTGGTTAACGAGCGTTAGTTAGCTTGCTAGTTGATTAGCAACTTGATTGAATTGAAAAAGGAGCCTTGGGCTCCTTTTTTGTTTCTGAATCACCATTTGTTGCTGCGATCGAGCATTAACGTATTAGAGCATTAGAGCATTAGAGCATTAGAGCATTAGAGCATTAGCCTGAATTAGCGAGCGACTGCACCACCGAGATCTAGATTGGTTGGCCATTTGGTTACGGTGTTGCCGCCCAGATAGATGTTGCCTTTGACTGTCATGGTCTCGGGGAATGTTGTAATCCCAGAACCGCCTATATAAAGGTCGCCGTCAATCACGATCCCGTTGGGTAACTCGGTTAAAGGAGTGCGGATCACGCTCAGATCGCCTTTTACTCTAAAGCCATTCGGTAGCCTTTCCAGTGGAGTGTCGGTGAGGTTGATAAAGCCGCCCACTCTTACACCTCTTGGCCAGCTGGTGATTTGGCTGCCAATCAAGTCGACGTAACCTTTTATCTTAACCCCGCTCGGGACTCGAGCGAGTTGGCTGTTAGAGCCTTTAAGGCTGCCGTTCACTTCTAACCCTTTGGGTAGGCGTGTGATCGCAGTATTCTCTATATTGAGATTACCATCTACCACCAAGCCAGTTGGAAGTGATGTATAAGGCTTATTTCGTAGATATAAGTTTCCGTAATTATCGAGATGGTTCAATATTTGATAGTGATCGAGTGGTTCAGCACTGACATTTGTTATGGTTAAGGAACCAATAATAAGTGCAATTATTCTGAGCATAACAGGCTTCTTATTACGATAGACGCTTACACTATAATGGAAAAATTAATCTCGCATAGTGTTTTACCCATTTGGCGGTAGATTAACGAGGAATGGAGCAAAGATGATAGGTAAATCAATGATTAGAGTAAATATACGAATTATTAAGGTCTTTCTGATAGCCGCTTCATTGTTTGGCTCAATGTCTGCGAGTGCCAATAAAGTAATTTCAACGCCCGGTAAAGCTGCGGTAGTGGTGACACAAGGCAGTCAACAGCAACGAGTTTGTTATTACGATGACAAGGCTTATAGCATTGGGGCTGTGTTAGAGGTGGGGGGCGTAGTGATTCAGTGCGCTGCAGAAAACGATTTTGAGCAAAATGGGTCACTGGCTTGGGTTCAATTAAAAAAAGACGAGTAATTCACTCGTCTTTTAATAAGCATATAAATGCTTATATTAACGCGCTAGAGAGCGAGTCTTAAGTTCAAAAATAATCTTCTCAGCGCTAACTTCAAATTTAAAGCGAGCGTGCAACTCTGTGCTTTCTTCAGTCATCTCTGATGCTTCGAACTCAACGTTACTAGACACTTGTTTAGCAAGTTCAACATACTTAGCAAACTCAGCTTCAATCAGTGCTTTTGAGTTTCCGTAAACCGTTACTTCAGCAACATCGTCGCCTTCTTTAATGATGAACCCGATTTCGCCTGCACAGCCGCAAGCCTCACATACATCGTTGTTACCAATATCTTGGCTCATAAATAATCCTCTTACAAAGTCTGAGGTTATTCTAACGAGCAATTTGAACTGTATCTACAAAAATTAAAACCTTTGAACTAATTTATACTGGTATGCTATGTTGTTTGTTAAGGTGTTTGATGAATATCTATATTCGCGCCGCCAAATATGTATGTGATTTACCTCACGTTTTGTTGAAAAGGAATGTTATTAATATGTCAGAATATCATTCACTTAGTTGCGCCAGAAATGATTTTATAAGACTATCTATCGCTTGATAGGTATTTATACAATGAATTTTTCGTTGGGTATTTCATATTCTAAGTAGTTATTTAAACTTATCGACTTAGGATTGTAAGGTGATTTTCGAAGAATAATTAGACAAAGTGTCCAAAGAGGCATCACTGTAAAATTGTTCGTACATAGTATTTGTGTGAATTTAGTTATAAATACTTGCGAAAAAATACCTTGCTCACATAATGCTGATAACGATTTTCATTCTGACTTCATTTGATTGAGTTAGATGGATTTACAAAGAGAAGAGCCTGAATATGCCAAAGCGTAGTAAAGAAGATACAGAAATCACGATCCAGAAAATCATGGATGCCGTTGTAGACCAGCTACTAAGATTGGGTTACGACAAGATGTCATACACGACGTTGAGTCAACAAACGGGTGTTTCTCGTACAGGTATAAGTCATCACTTTCCAAAGAAAACGGATTTTACTGCTGCTCTAGACGGTCGTATTTTCAAGATGTTCGTGGAACATATTGACTTCGAAAATGGCCTTGACGCATTTTCAGCTAGCTGGGTTGCAGCACTTGAAGACGCTGAGTTCCTAGCAATCTTACGTTTACTTTTTCATCATATCGTTACTGCTGAGAGCGCACATGAGTTCGCTGCAAACGGTATTGATCGTCTATACAAGCTGACTGAAACTCAGTTTGGCGATACTAGCGGTAAAGAACTAGAGTGGTTGATTGGTAAATCATTGATTCGTATGAGCCAATAATCAGCACTCAATAAAAGAAGCTCCTGCGGGGGCTTTTTTTGTGCCTGCCGTTTCACTTCTTGTGCGTTTTTCTCTTCAGTGTTAAAAGCTAAGTAACCCTAACAAGTAGAGTTCATTTCTAGAGCCTCAAATGCTCAAGGTGAGTCGTTTTGGTGCTTGCTGTTGTGGTTATTAATAAAATTGAGTTTAAGCCGAGAGAGTGGCTGTGAGCCAATAAAAAGCCCCGAACAAATCGAGGCTTAGGATTACGTCATTGTTATCAAGAACGAATACTCAAAACGAGTCGCTCCTTAATCGGACTTATTGTGCGGGGTGAACCTGAGGGAAGCTCATGGTTGGGTGTTTTTCTACGATACTTTTGTAACCATACACATCTTCTATCATCGAAGGTTTCAGTGCATCCCAAGGCTTGCCATCACACACCAAATTGCCATCTTTCAATACCACCAATCGATCGGAATACTGCGCGGCTAAGTTGAGATCATGCAAAACCACGATAACCGCGGCATTGTGGTTATCGGCTAATTCTCTCGCAATCTTTAAGGTGTTGTGCTGGTGGGCAAGATCCAGTGCAGAGGTTGGTTCATCAAGCATCAAAATACATTGGTCACCAGAGTGGTGAAGCTGAGTTAACACTCGAGCCAAGTGCACTCGCTGCTTTTCACCGCCTGATAGCGAAGGATAAAGTCTTTCACTCAGGTGAGTCACATCAGCAACATCCATTTTTTGGCTAGCAATGCTGGTCAGCTTCTTGTTGGATTCTTGCAGAGGAATCCCACCAAGCTCGACAACTTCATGTGCCAAGAATGGGAAGGTCAAGGTGCTGTGTTGAGGAAGCATAGCAAGGTGCTTAGCTAACTTGTGAGAAGGCCACTTGTCTTTGCTGTGTCCAAAATACTGGATATCGCCGTTGCTTGATATCTCTTGGCACAAAGCTTTAAGCAGCGTGCTTTTACCTGCGCCATTTGGCCCAAGCAGTGTGGTTACCTTTCCCGCTTCAATCTCAATAGAAACGCCATCTAATATCACTTTACTGCCGAACTTCACTTCGATATCGGTCGCTTTTAAAGCTGAAGGAAACATTAAAGGATTCTCCCTTTCTGTTGAAATAGTAGATATAAGAAGAATGGGGCGCCGATAATCGCAGTGACAATACCAACAGGAAGTTCAGCCGGAGCAAGTACCACACGTGAGAACATGTCTGCGGCGGTTAGCAGCAGTGCGCCTAGTACCGCTGATAGTGGCAACAGAACTCGGTGGTCAGGGCCTGCCAACATGCGACCTAAATGTGGGATAACCAATCCAATAAAACCAATCATGCCAGACAGGCTAACTGTGATACCAACGCCCGCAGCCGTCAGTAGAATCAGCTTTCGTTTCAGCTTTTGAACTGGGATACCAAGGTGTTGCGCTTCTGACTCGCCCAGTAATAGAGCATTTAGAGACATCGCTTGGCGGTAGAAAACAACAAACAAGCCAACGAGCGTGACAGCTGCCAGCAAAATTCCTGACCACTTAGCGCCCGCCAATGAACCCATCGACCACAATGAAAGATCGCGCAGCATTTGGTCATCAGCAATGAAATTCAAGAAGCCAATACCTGCGCCAGAGAGCGCACTGATCGCCACACCCGCCAACAACATGATGGTGACAGAGGTGCCGAATTTACCTGTACCCAGCTTATACACCAGCAGCGTGGTTAAAGCGCCGCCAAGAAAAGCGAACACAGGAACCGCAGCAAAGTTCATGAAAGCAGGGTATTGAAGCGATAGCTCAGAGAACAAAACGATAGCCAGTGCAGCACCTAATGCTGCGCCCGCAGACACACCTATGATGCCAGGTTCTGCAAGTGGGTTTCGAAACAAACCCTGCATCACTGCACCACACAAGGCGAGGATCGCACCAATCAGCATGCACAAGATGGTTCTAGGTAAGCGGATCTCTTGAATCACTAAGTTGATGTGAGGTGCTAAGTCATTGTTTGGTTTAATTAAGCTTGTGGCGCTGTCCGCTAAGCTAATGTTCATTGGCCCAACAGTGATCGAGTACAGCGCGACAAAAGCTAGGGTTGCACCTAGAGCTAACATCGACGTTTTCAGTGGGACGGAGCGTAACAACATAAAGGGCCTCAATATCTATCGCTAACTTCGACCTCCTTCAACAACAGCGTCAGTCAGTTGGTGAGGGAAGCGAATTAGCGATAGCAGAAATAGGGTGGTTGAGTTATAGCGGGTAGATAAGTGCGTTTAGACGCTTTGCTTCAGAGAGGCTTTCTAGGCCAAGCCCGCCAACCAAAGCACTGCCATTTACGGTAATGATTTGCTTGTTCATACCTGCAGGCGTTGCCGCTAGCATAGGCAGTGATTTCAGGATGGCATCTGCGCCGCCCATTTTTTGATAACTACGGCCGCTTACTAAAATGACATCAGGTTGCATCTCAACGAGTGATTCCATTGAAAGTGGCTTGTAAGACGTTAAGCTCTGAGCGGCAGGGTTGATACCGCCAGCTAACTCGATGATTGCGTTTGGTGATGTTTCACCGCCAGCAACGTTGGCAGGGCGACCTTCATGCAGCAACAGGAATAGAACTTTCTTCGCTTCGTTGCTTGGTACTTGGTTCGCTTTCAGTGCTGCGATCTTTTGATTCACATCGGTTTTCACTTGCTGCGAGTGGTCTTCGGTATGGGTGATCTTTGCGATTTGGTCGATACGCTTTAATAGCCCTTCCACGTTTGCTTCAGTGTTAACAATCTCTACATCGACGCCTGCCGATTTTAATTGAGAGATAGCGTTGTCTGGTCCCATTTCATCCGAGCCAATCAATGTGGTTGGTTCTAGGGCAAGTAAGCCTTCCGCAGACAGGTTTCGGTGATAACCAATCTTTGGCAGGTTTTCTCCTTGAGGGAAGTGGCTGGTCACATCAATCGCGACTAACTGCTCTTCGGCACCTAATGCCAAAACCAATTCAGTAACGGCACTGCCAGCACTGATGATTCGAGGTTGTTCAGCGTCGTTGGCCATTGCGGGTGCGCTAAGTGCCAGGCTGATTGCAGCTAATGAAAGAAGAGGTGTCTTGGTCTTTAATTTATTGAGCACGTTTAAGTTGTTCATAATAAGTTCTTTATATTTTCTTTTTGTATCGCGAAGATACTCAGTGAGCAGTCCGTTCGCATTGTGAGTTCGAATCGATAGAGAGGCTTAGTCTGCTTGTTTAGTTTTATCAACCAGAAGCCAAACCTCGTGAAAATTGAGTGTCGCTCTAGCCATCGTCCGTGAGCAATTGAGTCGCTGGTATTCCGTTTTCTTGAAGGAATGAAAGCAACTTCACTAGGTTCTCCACGTTAGCGGCTTTATCTGCGCCAATGATGATCGGTTTTTTATCCGTTGAACCAGTCTCTTCTAACAGCGCAATCTTGAAATTTTCCCAGTCGATGTATTCTTGGCCGTTAATTGCCCAGTAGGGTTCGCGGTCTAAAATATTGACGCTAATCGAATCCTTGTGGACTTCAGAAACGTTTTTGACATCCGAGCTTGGCAGCTCAACTTCCAGTGACTCCAGCTTTACTGATGCCGTAAGCAATAGAAAAACCATCACGATAAAAATGATGTCGAGCAGCGGTGTTAAGTCTGGCGCTAGGCTCTGTGTGTGAGATGAGTGGGGCGTTTTAATCATGCTTGACTCACATCACCGATAGAGGTTTTGTTGATAGGCTTACCTTGAGTATCATCAGACTGATTGGTTTGAATCGACATGCCTTCTAGCCACACATTCACATAGTTCAATGTATGCTCCAATTGAGCCAGCACTCGATCTGCCCATAGCCCTAGTAGCTGAGCACCAGAAATAGCAGGAAGCGCAATCATCAAACCTGCTGCTGTGGTTCGCATTGCTAATCCAAGACCGTCTGCCAAATCATTAGGCGTGATGCTGCCTGTTGTCGCGGCAACGCCTTTAAACATCTCAATAAGACCAAGTACCGTACCAAGCAAGCCGATGAGTGGGCTGATCACGCCGATCAAACCAAGCAGTCTTAAACCTGCATGAAGCTGGTGGCGTTTTTCTTGTAGCCAGATCCCAGCGGCATCTTCACGTAACCCTTTTGAGAAAGAGTGGTGAGCAAGCAACATTGACACGCCCTTGTACAAGAGCGGGCGTTTACCTGAAATCGACTGAGCAAGCGCTTCAATCTCTTTGCTGTTGGTTGGTGAGGTTTGGTTTAACTCGCGACGAATGGCACGTTTGCCCACACCAATGCTGAGCATGACTTGGAAGACACGTTCAGCGATGATCATTGCTGTTAATGCTGAGCAGATAAGAAGAGGCCAAGTCATTAAGCCAAGTTGATCTTGTAAGTAACTGATTTGTTGCATGATTAATCCAACCTAAAACGAACAGGTATTTGTACTCGGTGAGCAATCGCTCGACCATTGACAGTGTGAGGTGAGAATTTCCATTGTTTAATGGCATCTAATGCGGCGTTATCGAGCATTAGCGCGCCTGATGAATTTACTAATGCTTGTTTAATTTGTTTGCCTTCAGCGTCTAGCCAGATCTCATACGTTGCGACACCCTCAACGCCACGGCGTCTTGCTTGGCGAGGGTAATTCGGTGGGGTAGGACGCGCAGAGAACGAAGGTTTAGTGACCAAAACCGGCTCTTGGTTTGATACGCCTTGATTTACTTCCTGAGGCTGGTTGGCAGACTCGTCCATATTCTTATCGACTTTCTTGTCGGCCAGTTTCTCTGGTTGAGTGGCTGGTTTTGGGCGTTCTTTCTTAACTACCTTTTTCTCAGTTACTGGTTTCTTTTGAACCGGCTTCTTCTCGACAACCTTTTGCTCAATCACTTTTTTCTCAACTTTCTTTGGTTGAGGTTTATTGGTGATCGCTTTTTTCTTTGGGGTTGGCTTAGCTTGCTTTGGCTCAATGGCCTTGGGTTCGACAGGTTTAGGTTCAGCTTGTGAGACCGTTTCTTGGATTGGTTCTGGTTCAACCGGCTCCGTGATGGTTTTTTGTTGAGCTGGAGAAGGCGCGCTCTTGGGAGTGAAGTTGATCGATACCGTGTTCGATTGGCTACCTGCAGGCATCGCGAATACTTTGGATTCTTGAGCAACAAATAATAGCGCCGCATGAATCACTAACGATGCACCGCCTGCAATAACATATCTAGGAACGTTCACACTCAATCCTTTACCAAATCCAAAATCTGTATCGGATTATTGCTTAGAATCTAAATAAGATCAATTATCAATTGCATTATCATTTGCGTCTATTTATGATTATTTCAGTTTTAGCGAATAGTCTTCCAGACTTTGCTATGTAAGTGTTTAGAGAGATTATATGAGTCTTAATATCTATAAGTATGGCGAATCAATCTTGGGTGTTTCTAGCCCTGATCCGCTTCGTTTTGCGTTTGCTAAAAAGCATTCTGCCCATGCCGGAGGAAGTTCAATTCCGGTCGACCCGAGTAAGAAGTTAGAACTCTTTGACGAACTGATGCTGAGTGAAGGGAAAAAACAGGATAAGCGTTGCTTGTATATCCACATTCCTTTTTGTCGCGTGCGTTGTACGTTCTGCAATTTCTTCCAAAATGCCGCCAGCCGTAAATTAGTGGATGAGTATTTCGATGCACTGATGGTCGAGCTAAAGCAGAAAGCCAAAACACCTTGGGCTCAGTCTGGACTATTTCACGCTGTCTATATTGGTGGTGGAACACCCACCGATTTGTCACCTCAACAAGTTGAGCAGCTTGGTAAAGCCATTCGTCAATATTTCCCACTAGCAAACGATGTGGAAATGACCTTGGAAGGACGCATCAATCGCTTTGGCGACGAGATGTTTGATCGTGCGCTTGAAGGTGGCTTCAATCGTTTCTCATTCGGTATTCAAAGTTTCAATACTCAAGTTCGACGCAGTGCTAAGCGCTTGGATGACCGAGAAGTGGTGTTGGAACGTATCAGTTCATTGAGCCGCACTGAACAAGCTCCGATCGTTCTTGATTTGTTATACGGATTACCGCACCAGTCTATGGAAGTGTTCCAACAAGATTTAGAAGACTACATGTCTACTGGCGCACACGGCATTGACCTCTACCAACTGATCGTTTCGGGCAATGCTCCTATGCTGAATCTCGTTGAGAAAGGAAAAATCCCACCACCGGCCAATACGCCAGATAAAGCGAGTATGTATTTGGCGGGTGTTGAGTTCATGGCAAAAAATAAAGTGAAGCAACTAAGCGTGAATCACTGGACTCGTGATAATCGAGAACGCAGCATTTACAACAGCTTAGCGAAAACTTATGCCGAAGTTCTACCCATTGGTTGTGGCGCTGGTGGCAACATCGGCGGTCATGGTGTGATGCAGCATCGAACTTTAGACAGCTACATGGAGTCTATAAAGCAAGGTCAATTACCTATTGCCATGATGACTAAGCAAAGCTCATTAGAGCCTATCTTCTCAACATTAAAGGCAGGTTTCGATTCTGGTGTTGTTAGAAGAAGTACGCTACCGAGATTTATGGGGCAAGATACGTTCGACTACCTCAAGCCTTTGTTCGCGCATTGGGAAAAGAACGGTTTAGTTGAGCTTTCGGAAGATTATCTGAGCCTGACTATTGCTGGCAGCTTTTGGGCGGTAAGCCTAGCGCAGAGTGTGATTCAAGTGCTTAACGCTGAATACCAAGCTATGCACCCAGCGCCTAAAGCGTCAGGTTCGGGCGTACACCCGCATGCAAGTTTGAAGCACGCTTAATATCGAATTTTTAGTTTATAACTTACTCGTTTATACGGAACATATTCAATGACAGATACAACATTAGAAATGACAGAAACTCTAGAACAACGCGTAGCTCTAATTTTAGAAGAAGAGCCAAAACTACTGCCAACAGCAATTGCTGAGAAGCTAGGTGTTTCAGAGGTTGAAGTGGTTGCTGCTTTTCCAAACGACATGGCGGTAATGCTAGATGGCAGCCGTGCTCAAGAGATTCTAGAAGGTTTAGTGGGTTGGGGCCCTGTGACCACTATCGTGCATTCATTTGGTTCTATCTTTGAAGTTAAAGCGCCATTCCCGAAAGGTAAGGTAGCGCGTGGTTACTACAACCTAATGGGCAAAGAGGGCGAGCTTCATGGTCACCTTAAACTTGATAACGTTAAACATATCGGTTTGGTGAGCAAGGCGTTCATGGGTCGTGAAAGTCATTACTTCGGCTTCTTCAGTGAAACCGGTGAGAACATTTTTAAGATTTACCTAGGCCGCAACGAAAAGCGTGAGCTTATTGCCGACCAAGTAGAACGCTTCAAAGCGCTAAAAGAACAAGCTTAAGTTCAATTTACAGTAAATAATCAGCAGCAATCTTACATAGGGTTGCCAACTGGCTTAAACAAGACATCAATGCTCGAGGATCGTTTAGTTCGCTAATGATCGCTCAACCTTGGGCAAAAATAATAAATCAGAGAAAGTGAAGAAAGGAATTACCCATGGAACAGCAAGTAAAACAAGAACGTCTACAAGGTCGCCTAGGTCCAGAAATTAAAGAGTTTCGCCAAGAGTGCCGTACCCTTCAACTTGCAACGGTTGATGAAGAAGGTCGCCCGAACGTAAGTTACGCACCTTTCGTTCAGAACCAAGAAGGTTACTTTGTTCTAATTTCTGATATTGCTCGTCATGCTCGCAACTTGAAAGCGAACCCTCAGGTCTCTTTGATGATGATTGAAGACGAAGAGAGCTCGAAGCAACTTTACGCACGTAAACGTTTAACGTTTGATGCTCAAGCAAGTGTTGTGGAGCGTGAAACGGAACTTTGGACTCAAGTGATTGGCCAGATGCAAGAGCGTTTTGGTGAAATCATTGATGGTTTGAGCCAACTTCAAGACTTCTCTCTGTTTAACCTTAAAGCTGAGAACGGCCTGTTCGTTAAAGGCTTTGGTCAGGCATACCAAGTGTCAGGCGACGATCTGGTGGATTTCGTTCACCTACAAGAAGGTCACAAAAAAGTATCTAACGAGTAATCTCGTTTAATCGATTTCTTTAGGAGCCCTCCAATGTGAGGGCTTTTTTATGTCTAAATCAAAGAGTTTGGTATATTGGCGTTTGATGACTATTTATATGTAAGGATCGGTACGTGAAACCAGTAAGTCGAGATTGGGACGAGTTCTGTTACCCGTTTATTTATGAAGACAGTCCTATCTGTGATTTTGAGATTTTGTCGGATGAACTTTGTTGCCGAGTTGGATTGGTGTTGTCTTTAGAGCTAGAGCCTCAGGTTCGTGAGATCCTGCAACGCTTGCAGCCAAACATCTACCATTTGAATGGCTCTGTGCGCGGTAAGCTTGCCATCACCGAGTCTGAATTGGTCGAGCTCAAGCAAGATTATCATCGTATCCGTGAGCAGTTAGAAGGGGGGGTTAAAGGCTTTGTCTTACCCGGTGGACACCGAGTGTCTAGTGAACTTCACTTGTGTCGTTGTCAGGCTAAGAAAGTTGTGCGAGCTTTGGTGAGTATTGAACATCATGAAAGCAAAAAGTCGCCAGACCCGATTCTTTTTAAATACGCCAACCTAGTCGCGAACACTCTCTATGCATTGGCCTCTTTTACCAATCATGTGAATGAAGTCGAGGAAGTGGAATTTGTGAGTAAGAGCTACTCTATGCCGAAAAAGTCTATGCCAGAAAACAAAGACTAACGGTTAGCTCTATTCTTATTAAGATTTGAAGAAAGAAGAGACTAAGAAGCTAAACCATTGAGCACTATGCCAGGTTTAGCTTCTATAACAGAGCCTAAGCAGCCGTAGAGGCGCCGTTTAAGACTTTTGCGCCGCGTAGCATAGCTTCGATTAATTCACCCGCGTTGAACTTCTCAAGCGCTTCATGCGCCCCCACCTGATTAGCACGGTCGACACAGATCTCACTGGACAGTGAGGTATGCAAAATACAGTAAGCGTGACTTAAAGCGCTGTCGTTTTGCACTTCAAATGCAAGCTCATAACCATCTAATCCCGGCATCTCGATATCACTCACCAGAAGATCAATGGCATTGCCAGCGCTGGCTTGGCGTCGCATTAGGTCGATGGCATCTAAGCCGTTGTTACATATGCTGTAAGGGATGTTGATGCTGTCTAAGGCATCAGATAACTGTTTACGTGCAATCAAAGAGTCATCCACTAATAAGATGTTCAATGCTTTGAGGCGTTCCCTTTCTACATCGGTCAGCATCGGGATATGAGCATTCTCATAAGCTGGGTAGATCTTAGAAAGCAGCAGTTCCACATCGAGCATTTGCACAATACGGTCTTCAAAACGTGTAATACCCGTTACAAACACATTGCGACCCACACTGGTGGGTGGAGATTCAATGCTCTTCCAGTCGCATTCAATGATTTTATCAATTGAACGAACCAAGAACGCCACAACTGTTCTCAAACAGTCAGTAACGATGAGTACACAATCTTGGTATTCAGCGGGTGTTATCGGACGGAAGCCAATCGCAGCGGACATATCAATCACAGGAACTGTAAGGTCGCGGATAGTCACTGTACCAATCACGTGATGATGGGAGTAGGGGATCTGAGTCATCGGCTGAAAAGGGACGATTTCTCTGACCTTAAGCGTGCCAATCGCAAAACTTTGAGTGAGGGACAACTTGAACATCAACATTCCCTGTGACTGACTCGCTTTACTGATCGGTTTGGCCATAAGTGGCTCCTACTTAATACGCGCTTAATTTATAAGGATTAATTTAAAGGGAAATGGAAGCCGCAGCAAGTCGCGATGCGGTTTTTAATGGCCTTTAAGGCAGTTGTTTTCGGTTATAGAGTGAAGAATAGCGGTTCTTGGGTTAAAATCACGCTAAATACTCGTTGTCGATGGTTAGTCGACAAGCAGACAGCAACAAACTGAGAATTATCATGGCAAGAACAGCAGCAGCGCTTCATATTCTGGTGAAGCATAAAGAACTAGCAGAAGACATCATGACGCAGCTTAAAAAGGGCGCTAAATTTCAAACGCTAGCGAAGAAACATTCAACCTGTCCATCTGGTAAAAAGGGCGGCGACCTAGGTGAGTTCAAAAAAGGTCAAATGGTGCCTCAGTTTGATAAGGTTTGTTTCTCTGGCGAGACGCTTGTACCACACCTTGTGAAAACAAAATTCGGTTGGCATGTGGTGAAGGTTCTTTACAGAACTTAGTCATAAATATGTGTTAGATTGAATAAAAGGAGCGTATATACGCTCCTTTTTTGTGACTTTTGTGCGCGTTTTAAAGCACTACGGTTGAGTGTTCATCCCAGACGTTATGCGATAATTGGTGCTACGCCCTCAACCATCCACCGTGAGTAATTGGTAGGAGGAGGAGGGTTTTTAATGAGTAACTCATATAATAAATGCCATTCTTGAGGAAATTTATTGCAGCTTTGCCTTTTAGCCTTTGCCTTTTCTAAAAAGCTGTAAACGAGTTTGGTAGGAGAACAACATGGAGAGTTCAGCTATGTTAAGCAAACCAGCGACAGATGTCATATTGCATGCCTTTGACTGGTGCTACGCTGACGTAATGAAGAACGCCCCACTGATCCAAGAGTTGGGTTATAAATCTGTTTTAGTATCACCGGCGATGAAATCGCTGCGCGGCCCTAAAGGTTGCGATCGAAATTCTGGTACTCAATGGTGGCAACGCTATCAGCCCCAAGACTATCGTGTGATCGATAATCAGTTGGGTGACACACAAGATTTTAAAGCGATGGTCGACACGTTAAAGCGACATGGGCTTCGTACTTATGTGGATGTGGTGTTTAACCACATGGCCAACGAATCGGGTATCCGCGGTGATCTAACGTATCCCAATCAGCAAGACATGGCGTCTTATCAAAAAGATGCTGACTATTATGAATCCATACGTTTGTTTGGTGACCTTTCTGAGCCTCTTTTTGATGAGAACGACTTCGTGGAAGCGTTTGGTATCAAGAACTGGAAAGACACGTGGGAAGTGCAAAACGGGCGTATTACCGGTGGCGCCAGCGATCCTGGCCTGCCAACGCTACTCGATAACGATAATGTGGTGGCACAACAAAGAGCCTACCTAAAAGCACTGAAAGAGATTGGTGTGAAAGGATTTCGCATTGATGCGGCAAAGCATATGACACTGGCACACCTACGCAAGGTGTGGACGGATGACATCTGCGAAGAAATGCACATCTTCGGTGAGATCATTACCGATGGCGGCGCGACAGAAGAAGAGTATGAGCTGTTCCTTGAGCCTTATCTTAAACACACTCGCTTAGGCGCTTACGATTTCCCGTTGTTCAACACCATCTTCAAAGCATTTGAAGAGCAGGGCAGCTTTAAGTCTTTGATTAACCCATACTGTTTTGGTCAGGCTCTGTCGAATATGCGAGCGATCACGTTTGCGGTCACTCATGATATTCCCAATAACGAGGTGTTTTTGGAGCATGTGATGGATGAAGTGGATGAGCGATTGGCTCATGCTTTCATTCTTGGTCGAGACGGCGGTGTGCCGCTTGTTTACAGTGAACTGAGCACCAGCGGTATTCTGGACAAGAGCGGTCAGCCTCGTTGGCTTAACGACTGGCAAGCGCCTTACATGAAAAGCATGATTCAATTCCATAACCATGTTCATGGCGAAGCGATGCGTGTGGTTGAAGCGAATGATGATTTGTTGGTGTTTGTCCGTGGCGATAAAGGCATTGTGGTGATCAACAAGTCGAAGCGAAGCAAAACAGCCTCATTAAATTGGACTGGTGCGGTAACCGATTTACTGTCGGATGATGTGTTTGAATGTGTTGGTAAGGATTTAACCATCAAGGTGGAATCGAACCAATGCATGATGTTAACGACGAATGAATTGAAGCCTGTCACGAGTTAACTTGGATAGACTAGAAAGAGAAGCCCCGCTTACTGGCAATCAGTAATCGGGGCTTTTTATTTTAAGCTATTGCTCGGTAACTAAACCAAATGGCGACTCAGCCAAACGGCAACTGAGCCAAACCTTGGTTAAACCGTAAACTTATTCAATAGCTCGTCTTGTTGGCGAACATTGTCAGTTTGCTGCTGCATTGCGGTATTCGCTTCTTGGGCCGCTGTTGATACTTGTGTTGAAAGGTCTTTGATCTTAACAGTGTTGTTATTGATCTCTTCCGCTACTAAGCTCTGCTCTTCTGCCGCTGAAGCAATCTGGATGTTCATATCTGAGATGCGTTGAATCGCGTCACGGATACGGTCAAGTGAAGAGTTCGCTTGCTGAGCGCGTTCAACGGCGTCAGTGGCTGTGTCTTTACTTTGGTTCATCGCGTTCGATACTGAGCTTGCACCCGCTTGGAGCTGCTCGATCATGTTGCGGATTTCCGTAGTTGATTCTTGAGTACGTTGTGCCAGAGTACGAACTTCATCGGCAACGACTGCGAAACCACGGCCTGATTCACCAGCACGCGCCGCTTCAATAGCCGCATTCAATGCCAGTAGGTTGGTTTGGTCTGCAATATCGTTGATTACTTTTAGAATTGTTTCGATGTTGGCTGTTGCTGATTCAAGTACTTGTACTTCGGCAACCGCTTGGTCGATACGTGCTGAAAGGTTATCAATCGCTTGAGTGGTGTCACTTACGACAGATGTGCCGTCTAGCGTTGCTTCGTCTGCTTCACGGGCTGCCGCTGCTGCGCCTTGAGCATTGTTTGCAACTTCAGTTGCAGTAACCGCCATCTCGTTCATTGCAGTCGCTAACTGTTCAAGCTCTTCCAGTTGGGTATTCATCGCTTTCGCTGATTCGCCTGCACCTTTAACCGTGATTTCAGTACCACGCTTAATTTCAACACCAATCGCTTTCGATTGAATGATCTGATTTTGCAGGTTTTCAGTAAAGGTGTTGAAGCCTTTCGCTAGGTCAGAGAACTCTTTGTCTGTGTTGGTATCTAGGCGCTTAGTTAAATCACCTTGACCGCTCGCCACATCTTGAATGGCTTGGTTAAGCGCATCCAGTGGACGCATTAACACACGAATCAGAACAGTCAGTGCAATGATGCTGAGAATAACTGCAATCAACGAGTAGATCATTGAGCTGTTCTTCAATTCTTCAACGGTTTGGAACGCGATCTCTTCATCGAGGATTGCACCTATATACCAATCTTCACTAGGGATGTGGGTGAAATTAACTAGGAACATTTTGCCGTCGACTTCAATTTCTTGAGAGCCTTCACGAATAGTCGCTTGTGGCATGTAGCTTGATAGCGTTTCACCGTTGTTTTTCGCATTTGGGTGAGCAATCGTGGTGCCGTCGGCTGTTACTAGGAACAGGTAACCCGCATCAAACAAGTTCACTTGGTTGACCAAGGTAGCAAGGTTCGTCAATTCTAGGTCGTAGAACATACCCGCAGTAAAGCGGCCGTTGTCTTTAACTGGAGTACCTACTGATATGATGACTTTCTTACTTGATGCATCCACATAAGGAGCGGTAACAACTAAACTGTTTTTGGATTTAGCATCAATGTACCAAGGACGAATTCGTGGGTCGTAGTCTGGACCGGCATCCCAACCATCATCATTTTCAATAACGAAACCGTTTGCTTCATAACCAAAACCAACCGCTAGGAAGCTGTTTTTAAGCTTTGGCTTTTCTAAGATTTCTTTAACGTAAGCGCGATCTTCAGGGTTGATCTCGATGACTTCAGTCGTCGATTGAGCCAACGCTTTCTTGGCGTTCATCTCCGATACGACGGTATTTTTCACGCCCGAGACCATCTCTTTCAGGCTCGCATTGACGTGGTTTTCTACTGCACTTCTTACAGTGTAAAGTTGTTGTATTGAAAGCAATGATACTGTCACTAGCAGCAAGGCTGATGATGCAGCAACCACCTTATGGCTAAATTTCATTGAGTTTTCCCCTTCTCACAGGCTTTGCGAAGACTAAAGTTAATCGTGTTTTTGTAATTATATATATCGACTAGATTGGATTTTACTTGAATGTAATTTCACAAAATAGACTACAAAAATACAACAACCTAAACAATGCAAAATTCACTAAAGCGCATATTTGTTGCTTTTAGTATTTGGTTCAATGAGTTGGGGAATGGGGCTAGACGGAGTTTAAGGAGGAATTAAGAATGTATTAATTTGATAGTTATGCGTTCAGTTTTCTATTAAAAAGAGGCGGGGTGAACAAACGATATGAAATCAAATGACATGCAGAGCTTATAAATTAATTGAACTCCAAATAATACTGTGTATATATTTTCGCAAATAAAAAGCCCCACAAAAGTGAGGCTTTATAAACTGAATCTTTATTGAGTTACATAAGTAGTATCTAATTTAGAATATTAGATGCGCTACACCAGCGATAACTGGAAGCGTAATTAACGTACGTAGAATAAAGATAATAAACAGTTCTAAGATGTTCACTGGAATCTTACTGCCTAGAAGCAGAGCGCCCACTTCAGACATGTAGATCAGCTGAGTTACCGACATTGCTGCAATAACAAAGCGAGTCATCTCGTTGTCGATAGAAGCCGCAAGGATTGCTGGGATGAACATGTCTGCAAAACCAACCACGATGGTTTCAGATGCCGCAACCGCTTCAGGAACACCAAGTAGCTCTAGGAACGGAATAAAAGGTTGACCTAGGAATGAGAATACCGATGTGTATTCCGCAATAACCAGTGCCATCGTACCAAGGCCCATCACCACAGGCAGTACGCCAAATACCATATCCACGGCGTTACGGATGCCTTCAGCAAATACTGACTTAGCTGACTTAACTTGTGATGCTTTGTTTACTGCTAGCTCAAGACCCCAAGAGAATGTTGAGTGACCTGCAGGGATCGCGTCAGCGTCTTTGTGCGGCTTGCTGCCATCAATGAAGGTGTCTTTCTTCATACTTAGTGGCGGAAGGCGAGGGATGATTACCGCAGCCACAATACCCGCTAGACAGATTGCTGCGTAGAAAGGCAGGAATAGGTGCTCTAGCTCTACTTGAGCAATAACCACAAGACTGAACGTGATAGAGACTGCAGAGAAAGTCGTACCAACTACAGCGGCTTCACGCTGCGTGTAGAATTTCTTCTCGTACTGTTTGCTTGTAAGCAGGATACCGACACTGCCGTCACCTAACCAAGAAGCCATACAATCGATAGCACTACGACCTGGCAGGTTGAAGATTGGGCGCATCACTTTACTTAGTAAGGTGCCAAACAATTCTAGTAAACCAAAGTTAAGTAGTAGTGGCAGTAGTAAACCTGCAAAGATAAATACTGAGAACAGTGTTGGAAGTAGGCCTTCTAGAACCAGACCACCAGTGTTTTCTTCCCAGATAAACTCAGGGCCTACTTGGAAGAAAGCCATGAATGCAGCAGCACCACCGATAAGACGAACCAACAACCACAGTGGAGATGGGTTGAAAAGGCCGTTTAAAAATGAATTTGATGTAATGAATGTAGGCTTAAAAATGGTGCTTAAAACTGAAGCTACAGACATGAAAGCAACGATCGCAGTGATGATAGGGACTAGATATTCACCGAAAACCGCTTGAATTGATTTGGCTAAGATAGCTACAGGGATGGTTAGATCACCTTGATAGCTGATTGGCGCCATGAAAAGGAATAAACCAATCAATGATGGGATTAAGAAAACCCAGAAACTGCCTTTAGATTTCTCTGTTTGAGCAGTATTCGTGTTGTTAGACATGTTATTGTTCTCGAATTTCTACACGTAAAAAAGCCACATCCTTGGCATTTTTATTCACTAAACGTCCGTATTTTCTCATTGGGTGCAAGATTACCCAGTATTAATATCGCTTGCAATACTATTCATCAAATATCGCTAAATATTCATACTGGTTACTCTGCAACGTATTAAGAGTTTAGAATAAAGTGTTGCGGATGTTACGTAGTTTGAGGTTATATTGCCAGATATTTATAAATTGACTGGGGTTTCAGTTCGATAGGTCAAGTATAACCAGTAGCTAAACGCAATAATGAAAGCAAAAGAGGCAGGGAAAGCCAATGCCAAGATTTCGAAGCGTTGGAACAGACAAGCGCCAATTAAGCCGCCAAACAGGAAGCCAACCACAATGAAAATTAGCAGTTTGGCTTTACGGCGGTCAAAAGGCATCCCCTTTAAGCGAGCGCCAATCATGATCCCAAGATCGGTAATGATCCCGCTCATGTGTGTTGTTCGAATGATTGCCCCGCTGTAAGTGGTGATCATCGCGTTCTGCAAACCACACGCGGCTGAAGCGAAATACTGACCTGAAGTATAGCCTTGCAACAGTGTCCACAGCGCCAAAAACAGCAATCCACCCTCAATACATAGTGCAACACCGTAACGGCGTCCTAACTTCAATGCTTGGTTTTCAATAAAGAACCCGCTGAACGCCGCACCTAACATGAAGCTCATGATCACCAATAGGAGGTGAACAGAAGCCGAGGTCGGTGTAAGCAGGCTACTGCCTAGCAAAGACATGGTGCCGGAGATATGGGAGATAGCTTGATGTTGGAAGCCAAGTAAGCCGATAGCATTAACACTGCCAGCAAGACCAGCTAACAAAAGGGCGCCGTATTCAACCCAGCGAGGTAACTTAGAAATCATGTGGTTCACCCTGGGTTAAATAGAGGAGCAAGATTATAACGCTAGACAAAAGATACGCTAGCGCTGTGAAGCGGTGATATTTGATCTTAGGCAACAGTATTGCAGTTTGTTTTAATACTGTTGCTATATAAAGATAACGGTCAATAACGAGATAAAGATAACGCTCAATGACGAACTAGTTGTAATGGCTCATTTGGTGGTCGAACTTAACCCAACCGTGTTTGCGTTCTTCATAAACCGAAAAGCTCGGCAGTGGGAAGTCTTGCTCTTTAAATAATCCGAGCGGGACGATATAAAAATCAGCGGCGGCAACCGACTGCAAAAGCATGGTGGTGCCACACTTGGGACAAAACTGATAGGTGACTTCATTACCCGTATCGCTGATGCGTGAAAAAGAGGTCACTTCACCGCTGAGTGTAACTTGTTCTATTGGGAACCGAGCCTGAACGCCGAACACACTTCCGGTGCGTTTCTGACACTCATAGCAATGGCAGACAGATGTACGTTGAGGTTCACCTCGGCATACTAGGTTGACTGCTCCACAGCGGCATTCGCAACTTCTGATATTTCTGTCTTTAATATGATTGATATCCATCCATGCTCCACTTCTGGTTAACCCTGTATTGATAATTATACTAAAGCCCTTTATGGTCTGCACAACTGGATGAAAACAAAAGAATATAATTGCCCATGAAAAAGAAAATCTTACCTATCCCTCTGATTCTACTGATTCCAATTGTCATGCTGGTTGTGGTGATAGTAGCGGGTATTTATCGCTTTAGCTTAAGTGATGAAGAGATCTTGGCGAAGTTTCCTTCTTCTCAAGTGAGTTATGACCCAGTCGTAGAAACCGTTTTTGATTTGAAGACGACCAATCCATGGACAATTAAAGTTCCTGAGACTAACGCCTACGCTTTTATCAATGAAGTTGATGAGCCTAGAGCCATCGCGTTTGGACGCTATGACTCAGGTGTTGAGCGCGGTGTGGTAACGGTAGACACCAATAATCTTTCAGCCGCCACGTTGGGCAAGGCGAGTTTCTTTGTCGCGCCGATGTGGATATCTAACCAAGGCAGCGGTGTTTTCTATTATCTAGGCCTGTTTAAGCATGACCAGCAACGAAGCCGTGTGGTGTTAGTCGACCAACTTTTACTGGGTGATCGTATACAAATTCAGACATTGGAGGTAGCTCAGCAGCCAGGTTCGCAATCACAGAATAAACTTACTGGGGAAGGTTTTATCGGCTTTACTCAGCATTCTGCGGAACAATCATTTGCAGAACCCCCTTCTGAAAAGGTGTTAATGAGTTTTTCTTTTGATACGCAATCAATTGGTAAGCAATAACGTTTTCGTGAATGTAAGGATCTGTTGTTTATGTGAGCCAAATTACATATTATCTTAGTTAGATGAATGAAATTTAGACACAGTTAGCTTTGTGTCCGCTTATTATTACAAATGGAGCTTGCGAATGATTAATAAACGTTTTTTTAAGACGAAAGATGAAGTTGAAGTGACCTTCGAGCTAGAAGCTCAGGAAGCGAACTCTGTATCCATCGTTGCTGACTTTCTTGATTGGAAAGCCACCCCAATGAAAAAACTGGCCAAAGGGAAGGTTTACAAGTTTAAAACTCGTCTACCTAAAGATGGCGAGTTTCAATTCCGCTACCTAGTTGATGACCAACAATGGGTGAACGATGCGAATGCTGACCGTTACATCCCAAATGAGTTTGGTGAAGACAACTGCTTAGTGTCGACGGTAAACGCATAATCTTTTCTTAAAACCAGCGACTAATTCGCTTCGTTTATTAATTATTCGAAACGGAATAACGTAAACCAATAGAAAGCAGAAACTAGCCGTTTCTGCTTTTTTATTTTTAAATTTAGCGGTTAATTTTATTTCTTATCTAGTGGCTCTTCATCTACGGCAACTCAATGACTTAGGCTAAGTTGGGAAGATTCACATCATATTATGACAATGCATTGATGATTTATGCGTTTGAAAAGCATATCCTATGCCTTTATATCGTAGAAAGACCTGTTTACCGTGTATTCAAAAATATTTCCCTCTCCGTTTGCTGAGCTTTCACCTGTAAAAAAAGTAGCTATTTTGGGACTGCCACTTATTGCTGCGATTGGTGTTGCTTTGCAATCGTCACAATCGGATCTGACGAAAACGATAGATCTTGATTTGCCCGACTCAACCGTTATTGAGTCAATTCTGTCACCATCTTCTGTTACCGTTATTGAGCCGCCGACATTTGAGTATCAAATTCAATCTGGCGATAACTTGAGTAGCATCTTCACTCAGCTTGGATTTTCTTACAAATCGATGATGAGCGTGATGGAAACCGATTTAAACTTCCTTGCGTTAGACACGCTTCGCCCAGGTAACACATTGCGTTTTTGGCGTGATGAAGCGACGGGCGACCTTTCCAAAATGGAACTTCAATTTAGTGTTGCAGATAAAGTGGTTTACCGACTGCTTGAAGATGGTACATACGAGTTTGAAGATATCTCTATTCCTGGTGAATGGAAGCAAAAACCTTTAGTGGGTGATATTCAAGGCAGCTTCTCTATGTCGGCGAACAAGGTTGGCCTGAGCAGTCTTGAGATTGACCATATTGTGACTCTTCTTAAAGATAAGCTGAACTTTAGCCGAGACCTACGTGCTGGCGATCAGTTTGAAGTGCTTCAAAAAGCGCAATATGTTGATGGTGTTGCAACCGGAAAACGTGAAATTGAAGCAATTAAGATCATGAATCGTAACCGCGTTGTGTCAGCATACTTACACACTGACGGACAATATTACGATGCTAATGGCGATAGCTTACAACGTGCTTTCCAACGTTACCCAGTGAGCAGTAGCTGGCGCCAAAGTTCTCAGTTTAACCCTAAGCGCTTACACCCTGTGACTGGCCGCATTTCACCGCACAACGGTACGGATTTCGCGACACCAATTGGCACACCTGTTCAAGCAACGGGTGATGGCAAAGTGATCATGACGCGTAAACACCCTTATGCGGGTAACTATGTGGTGATTCAACACGGTAGCACTTATAAAACGCGCTACTTGCACTTAAGCAAGATCCTTGTTCGTAAAGGACAAACGGTATCTCGTGGTCAACGTATTGGCCTATCGGGTAAAACGGGTCGAGTGACAGGTGCTCACTTGCACTATGAACTGATCGAACGTGGTCGCCCTGTTGATGCGATGAAAGCGAATATCCCAATGGCCGATTCTGTGCCTAAAAAGGAAAAAGCGACATTCGTAGCTGCTAGAGATGAAGCCGACAAGCTATTAAAGAAAGCTTTAGAAAAACAATCGAATAATAGCTAGCAGCTGACTATATGTCGTCAAGGTAACCGTTAGCTAGATGGTTGCGAGTAATGATGTAGCCTTTAAAGCCGTGAGTGCAGAACTAAATACTTAAATGTTTAGTGATACGCTCGCGGCTTTTTGATTTTAGGTTGAGGTAGTAAACGGCGTTTAGGCTAGAGGTTCTGAGTGAGTGACGTAGCTAACGATAGCTTCTGGTCGCATAGGTGGAGAGTAGAGGTATCCTTGAATTTTGTCACACCCCATTGCGTGCAGCTTTTCTAATTGCTCACGCTTCTCAACACCTTCCGCAACCAAAGATACATCGAGTCTATGGGCCAGTTGAACAATCAGCCATACTACGCTCTCTGAGGTCGAACTAGTTAACAAATCTCGAATAAAGGTCGCATCAATTTTAATGTAATCGATAGGGTAGCTGTGGATGTAGTTCAAACTGGAGTAGCCTGTACCAAAGTCGTCGAGTGCAATCGTGAAGCCTTGTCCTCTCAGAAAGTTAAGCGCGGATTTTGTCTCTTGTGTTGGCGATAACAGAACGGTTTCGGTTAACTCGATAACAAACTCATTCGCCTTAAAATGGTGCTGTTCAATGGTTCGAGTCAGGTAGGATATATAACGTTTCGAATCAGTAAGCTCGTGCGCAGAGCAGTTGATTCCAAGTTTAACCTTGTAGCCCAAGCCTTGCTCTAGTGTGGTTTTAGCGCGGCACACCAATTCAATAATGCGTTCACCTAATTCGACAATCAGCCCTGACTCTTCTGCCACTTGAATAAACTCTACGGGTGAGATGTCTCCATGTCTGGCGGTTTTCCAGCGAGTCAGTACCTCGAAATATTCCCATTGCGTTTCACCTTGACCCACAATCGGCTGTACCACTACGTACATTCCATTGCTGTCGGGGATATAGCTTTGTGAAATTGGGTTTTCCAGCTCACTTCGTAGCGCTGCGACTAGCTCGGTTTTTCTTTGGTAACGAACTCTTAAGTGAGTGTCATAACATTGAATATGAGTATCTTGGCTGTGTTTACACTCTTTAAGCGCCAAGCTGGTATTGAAGATGATTTGCTCAACGTCTTTGTTGTCTCCATCCGAACTGGCAATACCGATGCTGACGTCGAAATCTATCTTGATATCAACGCTACTGTAGCCCTGCTTAATTTTGGCCAGTATTTGTTCGCACACGGCTATCGGATCAGAATGGTAGGTGATGAAGGCGAACTCGTTGCCTGCAGTCCGGAAAGTCAGGTTGCTCTCGGGTAAGGTTCTCCGCAATGTTTCTGCGACAAATTGGAGGACTTTATCGCCAATATAATTGCCGTGCATGTCATTGATGGCTTTGAAGCTATTGATATCGAGTAAAGCCAATGTAAATGGAGTGACGCTCTGTTGAGTAATCGACTCTAAGGTATCTGATAGACAGCTTCGGTTGAGTAACCCGGTTAGGCTGTCGTGTGACACCTCATAACTAAGCTGATTTACAAGTTGTTCGGAACGATCGTTAAACCACATTTCACGCAAGGTGTGGATGATGATGTCGGCGAACAATTGATGGTGCTTTATCACGTCTTGTTGCTGATCAGGGCTAAGAGGCGAGGTGAACGTTGAAAACAGCACGCCCATCACTTCGCCACTTTGAGTTCGAGTCGGGATCGCGATGGAGTTTTGTGAGGTGATTTCCTGCCTAAATGCGGATGTTGGCAATGACTGGACGACGTACTGAGCAAACGAGCAATCTGGGTGTCTTTGGTTGACGGCTTGTTGGTAGATGTGACCATGGCGCGCATTGATTTTGTCATGCAATAAATGATCAGAATGGGCGATCACCAAAGGAACGGTTTGGTCAGGGAAGTACTTCTTCTCAATGATGCTGGTGTATTGAGTATCAAAGGTCTGATGTAAAGTAAGCACAGCTGACTCTAAAAGGTCGATACCTTCCAATTTCAGCAAACGGCCAATGCGCTCTGTGTCTATCATGCTATTGTGCGTATGTTGAGTCATAGCCACCACCCCTAGTTAACCAGATTCACTGTGTAAGCGGTATACGTATTATCTTGTATATGTGCGAACTTGTATAATCTATATGCGTCAAGTTTATTATTGACCGTGTTGTATAACTTTTCAAATTAAAACGTGACTTATTTCACAGAGCTTGCGTGCTACGCTCTTTGTCTAGCCTGTCTTTCAAATGGTCCAAAAATAACTTGGTTCGCGTATGTGAGTAATCAAGCTTAGGGTAGTACGCGTAAACCATCACTTCGTCGGCGGTAATATTTGGCAATACTGGAACTAATGTCCCTTGCTTTAGATCCTCTTTGATCATCGCTTTGATGGTTAACAGTACGCCCATTCCTCGCTTGGCGGCATGAAACAAAGCCTCAGGGTTGGTGGTCGCAAAGTTACCGTTCAAAGTGATGCGCTGTCCTTTAGTTAGCGTGACTTCACGAATAGGACGCTCTCCCCATATTAAGGAGTTGTGCTGCTCTAAGTCTTGCTCGTTGATGGGATAACCATGTTTAGCCAAGTAACTTGGTGCGGCATAAAAGCTAGCTTTGTGTTCGAACAGTGGTGTTTTCTTGAAGCTTAACGAGTTGAGTTGTTCCAGTTCACGACTGATCACCAGGTCTAAGCCAAGCTCAGGTAATTGACCTGGCGTGGTGGTGATAAGCTGTACTTTAATGTCTGGATACTTTTCTAAGAAGTCGTCCATGTATTGCACGAGAAACTTAGAACCAACAGCAATGGTTGCGCCTATCTTTAGTAGGCCCGCAGGCGTTTGGTTAACCGATCGGGTTTCATCAATAATCGATTGCCAATTATCGAGCTGATCCTTGGCTCGCAGATAAAAGAGAGCCCCCGCTTCGGTTTGGCTGATTGAGCGCGTGGTGCGCTTTAATAGTTGAGTGCCGATACGTTCTTCTAACCAGTTCACTCTTTTGCTGATCGCTGAGCTGGTGGTATTGAGTTTACGCGCTGCGCCATTGAAGCTGCCTTCTTCCACCACTTTTACATAACTTTTTACGTTAAGAATCCAATCCATATTATTTCCTGTTGGGACTTAATTAAATTCCAATTTAGCTAATTATCAATTATTGGTTTTGAATGTAAACTCATCTGATGAACAAATAACAAACGAATAGGGAATTTTTTGAGCCAATCGACCTTTAAAAAAACACCGCTACTCTTAGCCATGATGATCATAGCTACAGGGCAGGTAGGGGTGAGTATCTATTTACCATCATTGCCGCTAATTGCTTCAGACTTAAGTGTGACTCAGGTAGATGTACAGCTGCTCGTTACGCTGTTTCTTGTGGGTTTTGGCTTGTCTCAGCTATTTTATGGGCCGATGTCCGATGCCGTGGGGAGAAGACCTATCTTCTTGTTAGGTCAGGGTGTTTATTTGATTGGTACTGTTGTTTGTGTTGTTTTTTCCGACAACATGACGGCGTTAGAGGTTGGTCGCTTGTTGCAAGGTCTAGGGGCGGGTAGTGCCTCGGTTCTTGGGCGAAGTGTGCTGCGCGACAGCTATGATGGCCTTCAACTGACCAAAGCACTGTCTTATATCTCGATCACCGCGTCGATTATGCCGATCATTGCGCCGGTATTCGGTGGTTGGATTTCATTTCACCTCGGTTGGCAGGCGGTGTTCCTGTTCGTTTTATTGTATCTACTAGCGATATTCACACTGGGTTACTTTGTTCTGCATGAAACTTTGCCATACGGAAAGAGCCGCTTTGATGCGTGCCAAGTGGTGAATAACTACGGATGCTTGTTGACCAATCGCCAAGTGTTGACCAGTGCCAGTTACAACTGGATGAGCTACATGGCGAGTTTGGTATCGCTATCGTTGTTTCCATTCTTAATGCAAGAGCAATTGGGGCTGACCGCCGCTGAATATGGTTCATTAATGATTGTCCCTTCGGCAGGCTTACTGATAGGTAGCGTCGCTTTAAACTTACTCAATCGTAGGTTTAGTACGCCCCAACTGATGAGCCTAGCTATTTTGATTATCTTGGCATCGGGAACTTGGCTTCTTACTCATGAGTTATCCATCTTTAACTTAGTTTGGGCGTTTACTTGGTTGGCGATAGCACAAGGCATCTCGTTCCCATTATCAATCAGCATGTTATTAGAACCTCATAAGAAACAAGCGGGCGCAGTGTCGGCATTGTCTGGCTCAATTCAGATGTGTTTAGCGGGTTTATTGGGTGGGTATCTGGTAGAAAGTTGGGTCACGACTCATCTACAGTTAGGCGTGTTCTACCTCATTATTGGCGCAGCCATGGGCGGAGTGCTTTGGTCTTCAACCAAAATGAACAACAAAGGCGATACTGTTGAAGTGGAATATAGCTAAACACTAAATTCACTATCGTTTAACGCACCATCGTTAATACGTTGTATTTGTGCTGATGGTTTTCTACAATGCTTCGGTCCATTGAATAGGTAAGAACAAAATGCAGCAAAATGAATTTGAAGTACTGGTAAAAGCTATCTGCGCACTAGATGGCCTGCCTCAAGCGCTTGAGCTATTGAAATCCAATGAGGATACAGAAGTCGCTGAGGCTGCTGCATCACTGACTGGTCAATTTGCACTTGCTGAAGTGGAAGGCGAAAAGCGTATTTACCACGTGACGCTTCAAGAAAATGAACAAGGCGAAGAGCAAGAGTACATCGAACATGTTATGAATGAAGGCGATGACTTAATCAAATTTGCAGCTTGGTTCTTTGAAACGATGTTTGAATTGAAGCAAAAAGACACATACCAAATTGCCGGTAAAACTTACAGACAGCCAAAGCGCAGCTAGGTTTCTCAGTAAAGCATTTTAGAAAGCAGCTCTATTGAGCTGCTTTTTTTATCAGTGTCTAAATCAATGTCTTGGGTTGTTATTAGGAATGGAGCATTAAGCTCAAACCAGAATTTAGGTTAACTCATTGATATACAAAAACAATGCTGATTAGCACAGAGACAAAATTAGGCTAATTGCAAATGAATGCTTAATATTGCATTAAAGTGTGATTTAGATCTTGTTTTTGGGCGTTTTAAGTGTAGAATCCGCGCTAAAGAAAGTTGATTATGTGCGGAGATAAGCATGAATTACGAACTAGGCCACGCATACCTTGGTCAAATGGCAGCAAAAAACATGATGCACGAAGCATTGTACGGCACTTCAAAGCCAAAGAAACCATCGTTCTTTAAGCGAATGATGAAGAAAATGGCTAAATAAGCATTTTCAAAAACGGAATTTTAAAAGGCCTTAAACTCGATGAAGTTTAAGGCCTTTTTCGTTTTAGCGATTGGTGAAAGTTATCGCTTTGTTTTGTTGTGGATGGACACAAAAAATACCAATTAAGCTTCTGACTAATGGCTTTTAATGAACTCAGCCAGCAGATTGATTGGATAAGTCGACCACATTATTAGGGATGCTATCTAAGCCATTCTCTTTCATCCACGCTTCTAAGTTATCGGCACCACCGATGTACTTACCATCAAGCCAGATCTGCGGGACGGTGACCGGTGTTTTCTCACCAATGTGTGCTTTTACCTCTGGAATCATACGGTACAAAGCGGCGCTGTCTTTTACGACATCGTGGTATTGGTATTCAACACCCGCTTCATCCAGCATTTTCTTCGCTTTAACACAGAATGGGCAGGTCGCCTTACCATAAACGATGTTGCCTTTTAGGCTGTCTCGTTTGGTCCACTCTTTGATCACCGATTGGATTAACACACCGCGATTCAGCGCTTCACCTTGGCTGACCACTTTGCCTTCAACAACAAGGATTGGAGCATGCCAAGAGCCTAGTTTTAGCGGCTCCCACCAGTGAGACAACCAATCTTTCACTTCCAGTTCGACATCGACATCGGCCAACTCATTCTCAAAAGTATCCTTCAGAATGTCTTTGGTAAGGGTACATTCTCCACATGGGATGTTAACTTTAAATGGACCCCAGCTGCCTGCCCAACGGTATAGTGTAATCTTGACTGGTTTCTTCATGGTTACGGCCTCGTTTGAATTCTCTTATCCATATAGAACGGACTGTCGAACTATTTATTTCACCAACCTTAAACTTTCTTCACTTTTGAAGGTTTTTTAGTTTCCCAGTGCGTTATAAATGCAACTGACGCAATAATAATAGCAGCCCCTAGCCATAAACGACCTGGTGGAACCCAACTAAATACAATCCAACCTGCTAAAACATTTAGCGGTAATTTGGCGTGGTCAAAAGGTTGCACAAACGAAGCATCAGCGACCGAGTAGGCTTTTACTATCGCCCATTGAGCGAGTGCCGTCATAACACCGATAACAATCAAGATAGCCCAAATTGTACCGCCGCTTGGCGTCTGCCAATCTGGCGCGGCAAGCAGGATGTTAAATGGTGTGATTAATAGCAGCAGGTACACCACCATGGTTGAAGGGCTGTCTTGCGAAGAGAGCTTTTTCACCATCAGTGAGTAGCATGCCCAGAAGAATGCGGCACCGACTGGTAATAGCGTTGCCCAGTTAAAGTCTTCAGCCCATGGCTCTAGAATCACCATCGCACCTACGAAACCGGCTAAGGTCGCGCTCCAGCGAGCAGCTCCAACTTTCTCCTTGAGGAAAAGCCCTGAACCTATGGTTGCAAACAGTGGCGACGTCATGAGAAGGGCAATGCCTTGCCAAATTGGTACTGGGTAAGCCAGTGCCCATATCCAAAGTTGAATACCAATAACAGACAAGAAGACACGAAATACGTGCAATTTGAGGTTGTCGGTTTTTAGCGCGCGACGAATGCCCAGCGTTTTCAGATAAGGAAGAATAGCGAACAACGCGATAGCGTATTGAATGACGGCGACGGTGGTAGAAGTAAGTCCGAAATGAATGCTAGCAATTTGAGTTAGGCTGTTAATAACGGCAAAGGCTAGGCCTGCGGTTAGCATCCAGCTAGCGCCTTGGATCGGATGGTGTTGTGACATGATGCTTCTAATTATTTGATGTGGTTCACCTATGATACGGATTTAGCACCACTTAACCAGAAAAAGCATTGATGAAGTCAGTCAGAATATTTGAATATGAAAAAAGGTTGAGCCATTGCCCAACCTTTTTAGTCTGTATCTAAAGTCGATTTAGATTAGAAGTCGTAACGGATGCCCGCTTGTAGTTGGTCATCTTTATTGTCTCGCTGTTCAAACTTGTAACCAGCATATGTGCGAATGTGGCCGTTAAACTTGTACACCGCTTCAATAGCAAAGTTATTTGCTTCTTCGTCAGCCGCTTTATCGAACTCGCCGTAGTTGTATACGCCAATTAGTGATAGCTGTTTAGTTGCTTTGAAGATAGCTGAAAGCTCGTAGCCTGTGTAATCTTTATCTGCAACTGAAGCCATTGTGTATAGACCACCAACCGTAAACGCATCCATAGAAAATTGAGCTACAAGGTTGATTTGATCGTCATCGAAGTTACCATTCTTTTGAGAAACATAACCCGCACCAAGGTCAAAAGCGCCTAGGTTATACATAGCAGCAAGGCCAAAACTATCTGCATCTTTTTCATTTGCAGCGATGTAGTTAGCTTGTACCGTCAACGCGTCAAACTCGCCAGAGTAAAGGAAGTTATTCTCACGCTTATCTTTGTTGCCATCAACGGCATCAGCAGCATCTGCACCAAATGTTGCCATTGTATCTGTAATGTCAGTCAGCATTACCTGTGAAGAATCTTGCTTACCGTATGAGAACTCACCGAATTTGGTTCCTAAACCTGCGTAGTAGTAGCGATTGGTAAGAGATTCATTTTCAATTTTTACAGTATTGCCACTTCCGTCTTCGAACTCTGTTGTTGATGCGCTAGTGAACTCTGCTTCATACTTACCGAATCCATATAAACCGTCAGAAAGTTCAGATTTACCTGAAATATTCACACGAGCTCGTGACTTGTCTTTGAAAGAACTGTCAGATGCGCTTTCGTTGTTGTCAGATACGTTGAAACGAGCCTCCGCACGACCGCCAATTTTAAGTTCTGTACCATCAGAGCTGTAAACTGTTGCTGCTAGAGAAGAACCTGAAACTAGTGCTGCTACCACTGCAGAAGCTAGAACTGCCTTTTTCATAATCACTTACCTTGTATTTTAAAATCCGTGAGCAATGTGCTCTCCGTTTCGATATGAAGCTAATTTAGAGCAGCTAAATTAAGCTTTCATTTCTATAAAATTACATTTTCGTGAATAGGGAACTTTTTAAGTGTTGATTTTATTGCACTTTCATTTCAATAGACTGAGTGGTTTGTGAATGGTTATATAACTTATCGGTTCTTAAGTGCAGACTTTCACAAGCTTTTATTTAGGGGAAGTGATGATGATATGCGTGAGTATTATGGGAAAGTCAGAGCTTGTTCATCTTATTAACTGTTTGTACTGATTAAGATATCCTCTATGATGCAAAAACTTAGAAGAGAATAGATTTTGCTCAACAAGATGGAGACGTTGGATGAAAACAGAGTACTTAGGCGATGTTTTACAAGGTAGGCAGGTTATTGGCTCCTTGAATGTTGAAGACCTACCCGTTGGAGAGCACCAGTTTTGGTTTCAAGTCACCAGTGATGGGCTAGGGCAACCCAAGAACATGCCGGTTTCTGTTTTCAAAGGCAGTCAAGCAGGTCCTAAGTTGATGATCACCGCTGGTATTCACGGTGATGAGCTCAACGGTGTGTTGGCTGCTCAGCAAATTATCAGAGACTTAGTCGGTAAAACTCTCAAAGGCACGGTCACGATAGTGCCTACTGTGAACTTGTCGGGTTTGCTTAACCACAGCCGCGATTTTATCTCTTCGGATCCGGGCTCTTGCCCTGCCAACCTTAATCGACTTTTTCCGGGTGATGCGAATGGCTTAGCGGCAGAGCGCTTTGTTGCGTCTTTGTGGGATCGCTTACTCAAACACAATGCGACATTCGCCGTTGACCTACATACCCAAACTCGTGGTGCGGTCTACCCACTTTATGTTTTTGCTGACTACCGAATTGAACAATGCCTTGAAATGGCAAGGTTGATGACGCCAGATTGTGTTCTGAATGACCCAGGCGATCCAGGTATCTTAGAAACGGTTTGGAATCGAAGTGGAATTCCGAGCATCACGGTGGAAGTTGGTATGGGGAAATTTACTCAGCCTGACATGATTCAACGTGCGGTAGACGGTGTTTTTAACATGCTGTCTTATTATGAAATGTTCGAAATTAACCTAAATAACCCAGACAAAATGCAACTGCCGAGAATGGATTGGATAGAGGGTAATGATGTGGTTTCTATCCGCGCTGATATTGGTGGTTTTGTATTGCCGCAGGTTGAGCTTTTGCAAAGTGTCGAACAAGATGATCTGCTCGCCATCCAATATGATGCGTTCGGTAATGAATGTCGTCGTTATCACGCACCATCTTCTGGTCGTGTACTCAGCTATAACGTGGATGCATTAAGGGAGCCGGGCGCGCTTGTTTGTCGTTTGCTAAGTTAAGGCTCAGTCGGTTTGACGTTTCCGTGTTAATGCACTGTGTTGTTATCTAAAACACGTAAAAAAAGACCGAGCAAGGCTCGGTCAAAGGACAGTTGTCTTGAGTTAACACGTCTTTGACTCATCGACAGAACTGCTTTTAGCGTAGCGAGGGTAAATTAAGAATCTATTGCGAGATGGTGACACTTCGACTTTTTTTGTTTCAAAACCATGACTTCAAAACTGTCGTTTCAAAGTGTTCTATTGTTTCGAAGCAATGAAAAAGCCGACTGCGGGTTGCGCGAGTCGGCTTTTATTCACTTCTCTTTCGAGTCTTTATCTCTATCTACACTCGACTAAAAAGCGTCATCCACGATATCTTTAAGTCGGTCGTAAGGCACATACCCTGGTAAAACATTTCCGTTCATCATCATGGTTGGAGTGCCCGTTAAGCCGAGTGCACTGAACGTTTGATGGTTAGTGGTTAGAACCTGGTTTTGTTCTTGAGTTGTTTTTAGTTCCGCCTCTGTTCCCGTCTTCTTGGCAACGGCTTCTAGTGAGCTTTTCGAGTGAATACCGCTTTTCGCCATCAGCAATCTATCAACTTCTGGGAACGCTTCTGGATTATCTTTCCATACTTTCATCGCGTATAGCGCTGCGTTGGTGTTTAGACCCGAAACCTGTTGCTGCTTAAATGATAGGTTGACATTGATGACCTTAATGTCGCTATTTTCAGAGGCCAGTTGAGTTAACCCTTTTTCTAAGCGCTTACAGAAAGGACAGTTGTAGTCGGTAAAATTAACGATGACCGATTTGCCATCTGGATTGCCAAGGATCGGGTGAGCGTCATTGTTGTACAACCAATCATGGCTTTCCGCTTGGGCTTTCTTAGCTTGCTCTTGACCTGCTACGTACTGCTCTAAACTGGTATGCAATCCAGAGATCGTCGATGGGTTTTCCTTCAGGAATTGATTAATTTCTTCAAGTTGTTGAGTTTGTTCTTTGTTTAATTCTGCGAAGGCATTAGTACTCATTAGTGAGCCTAAAATCAGTGCGCTTATCAGATGCTTTTTCATATTGTCTTTTCTCTAATTCGTGATAATCGTGAGCGCTTATTAGGTTGCGCTCACATTAATATTGTTTGTTAAACTGGCTGAGTTGGTTTATTCACTTAGCTTTGCTCTGTTTTTCTTTGTGAGCGAGTTAGGCAAAGTAGGTTCTTAACCACAGCCCTATAGGAGAAGTAACGCCTGTTGCGATACTGCTGATCTTTCCGTCTTTGATGATGACGATGCTTGGAGTGACATTAACGCCCCAACTTCTGCTGATTGCTCCAGAAAGATCATTGATAACAGGGAAGTCATACTCTTTTGCATCCAAGTAGCGCTGGACACGTTCGTCTGGACCAGACGATAGAGCGACCGAAACCACCTGATGGGAATCGCTGAAACTATTGACGGTTGGGCTTACAAATTTGCAGGCACCACACCATGTCGCCCAAAAATAGACAATGACTGGCTTACCATTTTTGCTTAGCTCGATAACATCAATATCTTCGCCTTGGAGCGATTGACCCACAATTGGAACCGCATCGCCCTGAGGCATACTTCTGCTGTGATAAAAGTCCATGGCAAATGAAACCACGCCAACGATCAATATCATTGAAACCAGCTCCTTTCCCCACTTCTTAAGACGACTTGGCTTTTTGGCCTCACCCTTTACTGCGTTGTCTGCAGTCGTGCTAGATTTCTCTTCATTGTTGGGAGTCTTCATCAGTTATCTCGCAGCATCGATGGCTTGAACGACAGTGTCACTGTTGAGAATGACAGGCAGTGGAATACCGCTTTTATAGCTCGGGCCGTAGACGATATTAAATGGCACACCAAATCGCCCATTACTTTGTAAGTATTGAGTGACACTTTCGCTTGGTGTTGTCCAATCACCTTTCATCAAAACAATGTCTTCTTGCTGTAGGTGGCTGTAGACAGGGTCTTGAAGGATGACGCCGATCTTGTTGGCTTTACAAGTGATACACCAATCAGCAGTTACATCAACAAACACCGTTTTGCCTTGATCAACGAGCTGAGGGATTTGCTTCGCATCCAGCTTTTGCCAAGCGAGATCGTCAACAATCGGAGTTGCCCAGTTATCAGCGGTGACACTACCTACGATCAATGCAGCACCAAACACCAAGGTTGTGGTTGCGACGATAGGAATAAGCACCTTGCGACCCAACTTACGGCCAATCCAAACCAATACTGAAATCACGATAAATAGCGACAGCAGGATAGTAGGGAATTTACCAATGAATGGACTCAGAAGGCTTGTTAGCCATAGGCTGGTAATGAACATCATTAAGCCAAACACCAGCTTAACTTTGAACATCCACGCCCCAGGTTTTGGAAGCAATTTGGTTAGGCTTGGGAATAGCGCAAAGATCAACCAAGGCGCACTCATGCCGATACCAAGCGCGATGAAGATAGCCCATAACTCTTGGTAACTTGCTCCAAGTGCATAAGCAACCGCAGTGCCAAGGAATGGCGCGCTACACGGCGTTGCTAACAGCGTTGCAAACATGCCTTGAACAAAGTGGCCTGAATGTGAGTCATCGCCTTTGGTTGCCATCCACGTGTTTAAACCTGATGGTAGTCTGAATTCGAATAACCCAAGCAGGTTAATCGAAAACAGCAAAGTGATGATCAGCATGAACCCGATGAACCAAACATTTTGGAACTGGATTCCCCAGCCAATTGCATTACCACCCATTTTTAGAGCGGTCATACCTAGGGCTAACAGCGCAAATGATGTAATGACACCTGACGCAGAAGCTAAGAATGAGAGTCGAATATGACGATTAGATGCACCTTGGTTTTGAATGATGCTGTTTAATTTCATTCCTAAGACTGGCAACACACATGGCATGATGTTGAGGATCAAACCACCAATTAAAGCGAAGCCTATCATCGCCAAAAAGCCGTTTTTGCTTGTTTGGTAAGCGATCGGTTCTGAGCCAACCTGGGCCGTCATCTCTTCGGCGAAATTAGTATCTGAAACAGTGACACTCACGGTACGGTCCGTTAAGTCGACTTCACCTATCCAGTTGCTCACATCAAATACGGCTGTCATCGTATTGCCGGTGATGTGGACGCTTGGTTGAGAGAAGAAGTCATCAATCACTTCTTGCCCGTCAATCAACACCATCGGCTTATCCCAGCCATCTTTACTTGTCAGCTGAGTAACCAGTTGCTGCTTGCTCTTGTCCCAAAATAGACCATTGACTGAAGTGCGGTTAGCTTCTCGTGGAGATTGGCTCATCCCTTGGTTGAACAAGAACATCGCTTCTTCATCGAGCGCTAAGGTTTGTGGGTCAATCGGCAGTTCGATATCGTAATCGGTTAACACACAGATATTGGTACACGACGGAAAGGTAAACGATGCCCTGAATATTGCAGGCTTTGTGTTGTCTTTCAGGGTTAACGTGACAGGAAAGCTGACGTGCTTTTTGTAACCTAACGTCATGACGTCAAGCTGCTCGTAATACTTAGGTATCGGCCAATGCCAATCTACTGACTCAATGTTTGTTGAACCAGACCAGTCCCAGCTTGGCGGAATGCCACCTTCGCCTGGGCTACGCCAATAGGTTTTCCAGTCGCCGTCGAGCACGACATCGAGCACGGTTTGGATCTTAGAGCCGTCATCCGACTGTTCACCCGTCGACATCATTCGCATTTTAACAGGCGGATGCTCAGGCACACTAAGCCAGCCCGTTGTCTGTGCCAAGGCGGTAAATGACGTCATAACCAAAAGGGCAGTGACTAAGGTTTTCGCGCATGTACGCATAGAGAATGCCAATGAATCGACAAACTTAGTTAGTAGTGTGTTGTACACAAATGTATCTCCAAAAAATAAATAAAAGGGTGTAGTAGCCCGGTTATTTACTCTCTAAATATACAGTGCTTTAGATGCAATCGGTGTTTTGTCGGTCGAGTAGAGCGATGATTGTCTCTAGATAATCTCGAGATGTGAGGAGGTAAGTTAAACGCAACAGCAATAATAAGTACGAATGGGATCAGCCAGCCGGTTTTTGGGGCGGCAAAGGTCAGCATTTTTGAACTTAGGCTGCATGAACTTGAATTGGGGGACGTTAACATTTTTGAGGCTTCTAAGCCGAAAACACTGGCGTATAGAGTGGCCATTTTTTCTGAAGAAGCGATGTCGGTTTGAGGGTTACTGGTTTCTGTATGAGTTTGTGCACCAACTAGGACTGATTGACCATTAGCGGATGCAGATAACGATACTTTCTTTACGGCCAGAGTGCTCGCCAGACAAGTTACGATAACCAGTCCGGTAAGGAAGAGCGCCCAAAGCGAATGCTTTTGTCGGCGGTTCTTTGTGGATAAGAAAAGTAGTGATGTGTTCAGCAAATTAGTCAGTAATCAAATCTGTTAGTCGTTAAAGCAAGCTCATTGAATTGTGGTTAGCTTAGATAAGTTCTCTTCGTGCCACAAGTCATAAAATGGTTAAAGTGAAACTATGTATAAACGCGGAAAACGGCAGGTACACGATAAACGACGCATAAACACCAATTCACGCGAATACGACCTTGAGTTCTAGCTAAAGTTCACAACAACTGAAAGTTATCGCTAATTATTCTGTATTGAGTGGTTTATTAACTATCAGGACGGGACAGGCGATACAAAAAAGCCCAACAGATCGTCAGTGAACGTGTTGGGCTTTAATCATTGGTGCTATTGGAAAGGCTTAGTGAGTCCGGCGAGGGCCGTTACGTACCAAGTCTTTACCGTTATCAAACACCTCTTTGGTGATCCAGCGAGCAAGCAGAACTTTATGGCTGCTATTGAATACAGCAACGAAGTGACGACCATCTGAATTATTGGTTGCCATGCCTACACCTTCAACGCCTTCAAGGCCTAAACCGCCAGCTTCCACTGAAATTAGGAATTGCTCTAGTTCTTCTAGAGACTCAATAATATCAAGTTCGTTGTTCATTTTTATGCTCTCTTGCTGTGAGCCAACATCGTATTTAGGGCGCTTTAGTGCTGTGCTCGAATGAAGATATTGGCTGTTGTTCTTTGTTGGATGCGTACTCTACAGGTCATAAGAGGGGATTGGAACTCTCAAATATTAGAAGCAGGCTGATAATTTGCGAATTTTTAACATAACATACGTTTAAATGCTTGTTATCCATATTCTTTTTACTACTATTTATAGGGTCAATTTAGACAGTGATAGGAATTAATATGATGAAGGTTTGGCGTTGTCTATTGTTAATGTTGGCGTTTGTCGCATTTGGAAGTTATGCGCAGAGCGTTGAGAAAATCGCAGAAGTACAAGATCAGTTAATGCTCGATCTAGCAACATTAGAAACGGCGCATGATGCTGAGAAGCCCTTTCTTGAAGATATCTTAAGGCGTAAGAATCAGGGCCTACGCGAAGAGATTTTTTCACAGCTATCGTCAGATAAAAAAGAGGGGCTGGATGTCACTCTTGCTCAGCAGGTCGAACTGCTACAAAAATTGCTGTCGTTGAATGAAACTAAAATCGTTTCAATGAGTAAAGAAAACCGTTCAGCTGAAGGTGACGCTAAAAAACGCCTTGAATTGCGTATTCAAAAACGAATCGGAATGATGGATGTCTATTATCAGCAGCTTGCTAAGACCTTAAATTGGTCGAAAGAGCGTGGTGTTGATGTTGCTGTTCCTGAAGGTGAGCTCAAAACGGCACTTGTTTCTCGTTCTCAATATCTTACTAATGCAATTCTATACACGGATACACAACGTCAAGATTTAGAACGCCGGTTATCTTATGTAAGTGAAGAAGAGAAAGCGACGATTAAAACTGAGCTTGAACGCTTCAGTGAGCGAACTAGCGTTATGGTCGCGAGCTTAGAAGAAACCATCACGCTAATGGAACCGTTTGGCGTGGATGTGACTTCGTACAAACGTGTTTTGCTAGCGACGACAGGTGACATTAACGCCGATGTGTTGGATGTTGATGTTGCACTGGAGCTGTTGGATGGTTGGCTTCGTTCGTTCAGTTCATGGGCTTTTGAAAATACCCCTTCTTTTATCGTTAAACTTGCTCTGTTTCTCGGTATTTTGTATGTAACTCGCCTTATTGCTAACGTGGCTCGCAAAACCGTTCGTAAGAGTGTTTCGCACTCTAAAATGGACTTCAGTGTATTGATGCAGGACTTCTTTGTATCCATCGCATCTAAAGCGGTCGTGTTTATTGGTTTGCTTATCGCACTGTCTCAAATAGGGATAGAGCTAGCACCTCTTCTTACTGGTTTCGGTGTAGCCGGTGTCATCATTGGTTTCGCATTGCAAGACACACTATCTAACTTTGCATCGGGTTTGATGATCTTGATCTACCGTCCTTATGACGTCGGTGACATGGTTAAAGTGGCAGGCGTGCAAGGCACGGTAAAAGACATGAGCTTAGTATCGACGACTGTTCAAACCATTGATAACCAACGCTTGGTGATCCCAAACAACAAGATTTGGGGTGACGTGATCAACAACATCACGGCAGAACGTGTAAGACGTGTTGATATGGTTTTCGGTATTGGTTATTCAGATGATATCGATAAAGCGAAAGCGGTATTGAACGACATCATTCTTGCACACCCTCTAGTGTTGAAAAAACCAGAGCATATGATCAAGCTTCATACCTTGAATACGTCTTCTGTTGATTTCGTAGTACGACCTTGGGTTAAGACTGATGACTATTGGGATGTGTACTGGGATGTAACGGAAACCGTGAAGAAACGCTTCGATGAAGAAGGCATCACGATTCCATTCCCTCAACGAGATGTACATATTTACAATCACGAAGAGAACTAAACGAAAGATCTAGTATGAAAAGCTATTACGAAAAAGCTAAGCATGGCTTAGAGCCATCATTCTTAATGTGATATCAAATGGACGCTGAACAAGCGTCCATTTTTATTGGCTGCCGCTTATGTTGAGCTTCATTCTTTATGTCACTCAACCACCTTAGAATTACGTTATGATGGGGTAGGCTTAATCTGGAAAGTTGAAATCGAATGGACGATTCACAGCAAAAAACGAATACTAGAAATACAACGGTAAGAAAAGCGACGCGAATTGAAAGTGTTATGAACTCTGCGATGTGGCATTTAACTCAGAGAGACATGACGGAAAGCGAGTTAGTGGCGAAGCTCAAAGTGAAAACCGACAATCAAGAATGGATCGATGAAACTCTAGGGACATTGAAAGGCTTCGGGTATCTCAAGTCTGACCAAGTGTTTGCAGAACAATTCGTGGAACAAGCTTTCTCTGGTGAATTCGGTTCTCGATACATTGTCGAAAAACTGAAGAAGAAGGGGCTGACCGATTCAGTGATTTCTGATGCAATCCATAAAGTGTCGTTCGAAAAGTCTATTGATGAACAAACCATCTTGATAGACCGAATCAACCACTACTATTCAAGCTTTACCATGAGCCGTGAAAAGCTGGTTGCGACACTGCAAAAGCGTGGCTTTAGCTATCAACAAGTTAAGGTAGCGATTGACCAGCACCCACAAGCGCATCAACTGAAAAGTAACATTCAAATTAAGGCCGAGAAAGCCGATTTGGAAAAAGAGGTGCTCAAGTATGCTCGTAAAGGCAAGGGACTGACTGCCATACAGCAAGAACTGAGACAACGACAAATCGACACCAGTGAGCTGTCATCGCTCATCGACCGATTGATTAATGAAGAGCAGCTAGATTTCTATTCTTCTTGTTTAGAACAGTTGCAGAAGAAGCCTTATGACCTAAACGATCATAAAGAACGCTCTAAGGCTTACGCGATGCTAAGTCGAAAGGGGTTCTCTTCTGACGAGATCAAATTTGCATTGAGTGAAGATAACGAATAACTAAGCCGGAAAAATTTCCTATTGTAGTATGTTGGTTTGTCCTAAGTAACTATTGGACAAAAATTAGTCAGTTATATTACTAAATTAGGATGCAACGGATTAGTTCACGTATGGAAAAGTAACGCTGCGCTCTGCGGCAAGTTTGGAGCGCAGCGTAAAATTTGTCCGACAGAAGCGCATTGTTGTGCGCTATTGAGAAAAATCCAATTTAGTTATTTTTCCTAATTTCTATTGCCTCTTCTACAGCATTAGCCAAGTGTTTGCTGATCCAATCATATTTCTCTTGGCTGGTTGTCCCTGTAGGGTTGTAGCACTTCACTATTGATGATAGTTTTTTCCCTGTGTTGCCATAACCAATATAATCAAACGGGTTGCTACCTTTTGATGAGGTGTTACCACCACTATCTTTAAGTCCATGGACATATATTCCTACGACTCCTTTGCCATCGTCCCAGCCCTTAACTATTTCATGATTAATCCACTTCCTATCTGCGGTATTGCTGCCGACAAGAACTACAACGCATGACTTTCCAGACATTTCATTTGCAATCCATTTTTTTATCGCCGCATCCCCTCCTTTTTTAACTGTTTCCCAATTGTTATCTGATGTAGGCTTATTTCCATCGATTGCTCCAATATTTCGTACTGTTCCCGCACGCCAGTTATCAGGCAAATAGTGAAAGCTGTAAAAACAGTTACGTTTAGGCATGTTAAGCGTCCTTATTTTAATGATTTTAGTAAGTCAATTATTTCACTCTGAATCGTGGTCAACTCAGATTCCTTGTCGCAAATTTTGTCTATAAATTTTCTTGCACTTTCAGGGAAAGCATCACTGTCAAAATACCCCTCTTTCAGAAGCTCGCAATAAATTTCTCTACTTGCATATTCAGTTGCTCCTACAGGGATTAATAGCAAACCATTTGACTTTGCTATTTTAAATTCCTTGATCAATCCATCTGCAACTACCACCTCTCCATCTTTCAATTTATTCCCAAATAGAAAAATGGCTATACCAGAAAATGAAATCATGTCTGTTCGGTAGTCGTGCCAAACTTGCGCGATTGGTCGAGTACCAACTTCAGTCTGAGGGAATGGCCTAAGTATTAATTGGTCAGAATCCAAGCGCCTCCCGTTCATATAAACATGTTCTAGAGCCCCAGTAATTACAGAACTACCAACACCTAAACCGAAACCAGATACAATTCTAAATCCTAAGCTTGATATTTCTTTTGCTAGAGAGTAAATGAAGTTTTCCGCAACTGAGGGCTCCCACCTGCCATACTCATGCGCTGAACCAGAAATGAAAATTGTATTTCTTCTAAAAGCCCACTCTAATTGCCTGAGAATATCCGTTATTTCTGTATAGCTAGATACCAATATTGTTTTTATGCCGAATCTAAGTAAGTCCTGAATAAATAGCTCTTGCTTTCGTGCTCGGTATTCCGTGTCAGCTTCTGGTTCACCATCCTCTGGCTCAACAAGTTTTTGAATGCAATAGTGCTGCCGCTGATCCGTAGAGTAAGCAACGCGTACACGACTTAAGATGTAATCTAAGTTTGGATCAGTAAAGCTAAAACCCAGGAACAAAAATGTTTTTGCTACGAGGTCACCACTAAGTGCATTTATGAATGGCTGCATTTTGACGTGGTATGCCTCGTAATCATCCTTTGTAAGTACAGCCTCATCAGGATGCTCAATGTCTCCATGCATTTTGTAAACAACGGCATCTCGCCCTCGTTTAGTAAAGCTCAACTGCTTAATTCTATATTTTGTATCAGGAATTTTTCCTGTTTCTGTTAAAGCATTTTCAATGAGCTTATCGTAATTCGTTGTCCAATATGTTGATATTGGAAGCCTTGCAAGTATCTGATGATTCTCGGTAATTGTTGCATTGTCAGATAGCTCATTAATGAGTAACTGATTTAGTTTTCCACGATTAGCCAGGTTTGAATTACAGTGGTACTGGGCCAAAGCGACTAAATCAGTTTCTTTTTCAATTTCAAGTTCGAGCTCTTCTGCTACTGGCCGAAGCAATTCTGACCAACTAACAAACCCTGCTGGAGCCGATAGCCCTGCACCAGCAAAAATAGCTAAATTCTCTTCGCTGAGATCCTTAAGTAGCTCTTTCACAAATCGTTGACGTTGTTGTTCAGTGCTAGGTTTCAATAGATAACTCCATTGTTAATAATTGCGCATAACGCTTTATAGACGGATTTTTTCCGTTTTTGTATTCCGTCTATGTTGCTGCCGTTTACTATGAAACTCAACTGGTATCAACCTGTTATGTGAATCGGCATATAGTTGTGGGGTCGAATTACGGAAAAATTCCGTATAAGAGATCAAAGTACGGATTAGATTAACTTGGTCTATTGTTGTACTGGCTAGGTCATCCTCTCACTGGTTCTGAGAAGATTTGGGGCAAAAATGAGTTATGTCACTACTCATTTTTGCCTTTTTCATTAGCATTAAAACTCAATCTATCGACCGTATTGCTCAATAATAAAGTGCTCAAAATCATCACACATTTGGTCATTCGACTTTGCATTATTCGCTAATTCAGTTGCTCCATCAACGATCGATACCTTCGCATTCAAATCCGCGACTGGTGCACGTTCTCTTGTCGACAGCTGTTTGATTTTTTGCTCCTCAATCGCCCAAGCCTCCTCTGGCGATAAGTTACACTCGTCAGCGAGATATTTGGCATTAAAACCTTCCCCAGTCAGGCTTTCGATTGTACCGTTATGGTTCACGCTATTGCCTTTATGCCAATAGTGCTTAGCTAACAAAGGGCCGATCTCTGGGTTATCCGTTAAGTAGCCAAACTTATCAGTGAAATACGCACGAGTTTGATACACCGCCATATGAGCCAATAGATAACCTTGGTATGAGCAAGATGCTTCATCAGACAATAAGTGAGGGATCGCCATCAGTGGACGAGGGCTGCAAGACAATCCAAGAATTGCCTTTTCACTGCTACGAGCAAGTGCCGTGATTTTTTCAGGCGTGAGGTCTTCATCAGCTAATTCGTACAGGGCTCGCTCGAAATATGGAACCACAAGAATGCTGCGTTCTTGGTAAGCTCGGAAGGGCTGTTTATTGTCGATGATGGCTTTAATTAGATCATCTGGCACAGGTTGCCCGTCCGCATTTAGAGCGTACTGTTTTAGCCAGTCAGCGTCATTTAACAAGCTGTCGCAGAACATGGATTGTGTTTCAGCATAAGCCATCGAAGTCGGCGCAAACTCTTGAGAGAAACAAGGGGCGTTCATTTTTACATTAGCAAAATGCGCCGCGTGACCACCTTCGTGAAATAGTGTGTTAATCCCATCATAGCCACTGCCTATTTGATCGGGCTTAGCGTTGCTAGTGAAATTAACTTGGGCCGCAACCCAAGCATCTTGGTCATAGAAAGAAGGGATAGGGCCATGGCAGAAGCCATTAGGGTATTTTCCTTTGCGATCAAGTAAATCGAGTTTCAATGTCGCTTGAGAGTATTCAATGTTGAGGCGACCAAAAGACTCTATCCAGCGTCTTAATGATTTTGAGAACGGAACATACGGGTCAAGGTCATTCATAACATCACCAGCGAAAGCGTAGGTGAAGTTATGAGCTTCGAGTGCACTTTTGCCTTTCTGCTTAGCTAAGTTCGCTAGGCTTTGTTGATGGCTATCACGCGTGCGTGCTTCGAAGTCATCCAGAATCGTAAACAGTTGTTCTGTCGTCATCTGTTCGGTTTTTACCACCGAGTAATCAAAGAAGGTTTTAAACCCCAGTGATTGAGCAAATTGGTTACGTTTTTTGATCAGCTCAATAAAGCCGTTAACCAGCAGCCATTGCTCTAAATCTAATAGTGCTTGATGTGCAGAAAGCCTAACTTGTTCATTACCATTACTTCTAACGGCTGAACCTAAAACGGGCAGTGACCCTTCTGTTTCATCGCCTGTTTCATTTACGTAAGTCATCACATGATTCTGTTTTTTCTCAAACAGTTCAGCCTCAAATTTTATGAGGTCGGCTTTAAGCTTCTGTGACTGCTCAGACTCAATAGCGTGAGATCTAAAGGTCGCTAACCAACCATTCAAGCCTGTTAGCGTACTCTCTTTTTCTAGGGGATCTTGAATTTCATCGATAGCAGCAAGTTGCGTTTCGATAGCAGTAATCTGTTCGGCAGAGCTAAGAAATTCCGTCCACTGAGTCTGCGCGAGTGTCGAACCATCGTGGTCGTCACTGATCCCCATATATGTATCCCAAAAGAAGTCTTCTTTCGCTTTATGAGTCGCAAGATACTTTTGATTCAATTGATTGAGATAGTTCGTTGCAGTCATGACATTCCTTGAAAATTAACCAGTAATTTCAGCATTATGACACATTCATTGAATGTATTTTGTGACGATAGATATAACTGAATGCAAGTCACAACCTATCGGTTTACTTTACAGCCTATCGGTTTACTTTACAGCGTATTAGTGATAATTAACTGTTAATAGTTTGTTGTTTGCTAGTATTAACTAAAGAGAGTGTGCTGATTTCTCCGGCTTTTTATTGAGTAAATTGATGTTCTCAAGGTCAGCGTTTTTGTAAGGAAGAGGTTTAGGATGGATCCTATTTTATATATCGAAGTTGGTGGTGTTGTGTGGCAAGTATTCCCTGATGGGACTTGGCTTCAATTACCTGCTACGCAGCCAAAAGTTGAAGGCGTGCAAGTCGTCAGCATTGAACCTCAGAATTTACAAGAGGCTCAGCCCCTAACCGAACCACAAATCGCCGCAGTTGAACAACAGTTGGAAAAGGTGGTCACCGAACTCGTCAACAACATTGAAAGCGCACCTCAACAGCCTAACTCAGTAAATGATCAACCTAGTTCCAGCGCCTCTTTTATTGCTTATGTTCGTTCCACCTTAGATGAAACGCTCGCTGAGGCGGGTTTTGATACGCGTCCTGCAGAATATGCCGACGAAGATACAACCTCGAATGAGGGTAACCTTGATATTCTGTTACCTAGTGCACTATTAACCGTTGATATTTTGGATGGTGGAGACGGTTACGAAAATCAGTTTGAAGTACCAAGTGTCACGATTACGGGCACGGCAGTGGATGTTCGAGACGGGCGTACCGTTGTTCTGACCATCACCGATGTTAATGGCAACACAGTCACCACTTCCGCAATCACAAATGACGAAGCTTATGTCGTCGACGGCGTCGATCTTTCTTCGCTCGCGGAAGGTGACCTTAAGGTCGATGCGATTATTGCAGATGACTTTGGTAATAGCATTACAGCCAACGATTCCACAATCAAAGACACCCTAGCCACAATCGATGTCGATTTTGATGGCTTTGGTGACGAGTTTTACAACAAGTTTGAAGTCGAGAGTGGTGCCTTATTAGGTACTGTCGAAAATGTAGAAGATGGTCAAACTATCTCCATCACGATTACGGATAGTAAAGGCCTGTCTGTGAGTTACTCAACAGTCGTTTCTGGAAATAGCTGGACGCTCGAAAACCAAGACTATTCCAATTTCGCCGAAGGTGAACTCACTGTTGTTGCAAGCACCATTGATATTGCCGGAAACCCTACTTCAGCGACAGACACCATAGTAAAAGACACGCTCGATCGAATCCTTGTCAGGTTCGATGGGTTTGGCGACAACTATTACAATCAAAATGAAGTGAGTAAAGGCGCTCTTATTGGTGTCACTTTTAATATCGAAGATGGCCAAGCAATAAACATTACAATTACTGACAGTAATGGCTTGTCTATTGATTATACCTCAGTGGTATCTGGCAACCTATGGAGTTTGAAAGACCAAGATTATTCTGGTTTTGCTGAGGGTGAGCTGACCGTTGTCGCGAGCATAACAGATGTAGCGGGTAATACGATTTCGTCCACAGATACCATCCTTAAAGATACTTTGGTGAACATTGGTGTTGATTTTTCGGCTTCTGATGATGAGTTTTATAATCAATCAGAGGTCTCGAATGGGGCATTGGTTGGCACCGTGGCAAATGTGGAAGATGGTCAAACTATATCCATTACGATCACCGATGTTAGTGGCAAATCGGTTGATTATTCCACGGTTGTGTCTGGAGGTACTTGGACTCTGACTGGCCAAGACTATTCAGGTTTTGCTGAAGGTGAGCTAACGGTTGAAGCAAGCGTTACGGACGTTGCGGGCAATACAGCAACATCTAGCGATACCATCGTCAAAGATACACTAGTTAGTATTGGCGTCGATTTCTCTGCATCGGATGATGAGTATTACAACTCAGCAGAAGTGAGCAATGGCGCATTGGTTGGAACGGTACTAAATGTTGAAGATGGGCAAACCATTTTCATTACTATTACGGATAGTGCTGGCACCTCGGTTGATTATTCCACGGTTGTGTCTGGTGGTATTTGGACTCTCACTGGTCAAGATTATTCAGCCTTTGCGGAAGGTACGCTAACGGTAGAAGCAAGCGTTACGGACGTTGCAGGCAATACCGCCACTTCTAGCGATACCATCGTCAAAGATACGTTGGCGGACATCAGTGTGGATTTTGATGGTTTTGGTGA